>CALFYQ010000412.1 GCA_937952085.1 uncultured Paracoccaceae bacterium
AGGCGCCCAGCATCATCATGTCGCCCTGCGCGAAGTTCACGCCCTCGCTGGACTTGTAGATGAGCACGAAGCCGAGCGCGACGAGGCCGTAGATGCAGCCATTGGCCAGCCCGCCGACGAGAAGCTGAACCAGCTCCACGCTCTCAGCCCGCGCGCAGCCTGCGCCGCGCCTCCCGTCTGGCGGTGCCCACCGGTTTCCTCCCCGTTCATTCGTGAACGTTGTTGACTCGATCTAAACAGGGCTGTTCAATTTCAGTCAACGAGTTTTGCAGGCGGCCATGCTCGGCGTCAGATCCCGGATACACGATGCGGCGATGCGGATCTTCGCCGAGACCGGCGGCGCGACCGTCGCGGTCAGCGATCTCGCGCGCGAGGCCGGGCTCTCCCGCGGCACCATCTACAACAACCTCGCGGAGCCCGGCCGGCTCTTCGCCGATGTCTGCGAGATGATGGCGGAGGAGATCGCCCAATCGGTGCAGGCGAGCTTCGTCGGGGTGGAGGACCCGGCGCAGCGCATCGCCAACATCATCCGGCTCTGCGTCCGCCGCGTCCACGAGGAGCCGCATTGGGGCCGCTTCGTCGCCCGCTACGCGATGCTGGAGCCGACGCTCGGCGCGTTCTGGGGCAGGGCGCCGGCGGAGGAGCTGCGGCGCGGCCTCGCCGCCGGGCGCTTCGATCTCAGGCCGGAGCAGACCGCCTCCTTCGCCGCGGCGATCGGCGGCACGACCTTCGGCGCGATGACGCTGGTGCTGCACGGCGTCCGCACCTGGCGCGAGGCCGGCTCGGACGCCGCCGAGATGGCGCTCCGCTCCATCGGGCTCGAACGGGAGGAGGCCCGGCGCCTCGCCCGCGCCGGGCTGCCGCCGCTGCCGCGCATGTCCTTCCCCGACGCCGCCTGAGCGGCGCGCCGCTCACGCGGCCGCGTCGAGCCCGCGCTGCTTCAGAAGCGCATCGGCCGTCGGCAGGCGGCCGCGGAAGGCGCGATAGGCGGCCTCCGGGTCCTGCCGGTTGCCGGCGGAATAGACCGAGAGGGCCAGCTTCGCCGCCACGTCCGGGGCGAAGGGGTCGCCCGTCTCCTTGAAGGCGGCGAAGGCGTCCGCGTCCATCACCTCGGACCACATGTAGCTGTAATAGCCCGCCGAATAGCCGTCGCCCGAGAAGACGTGGGAGAAATGCGCGGTGCGGTGGCGCATCACGATCTCCTTCGGCATGCCGAGATCGTCCAGCACCTCCTTCTCGAAGGCCTCGGGCTCGTAGCCCGCGGTCGCGCCGAGGAGATGCGTCTCGAGATCGACCAGCGCCGAGGCGACATATTCGACCGAGGCGAAGCCCTGGCCGAAATTCCGCGCCTTTATCACCCGGTCGATCAGCGCCTTCGGCATCGGCTCGCCGGTCTTGTAGTGGCGGGCGAAGCGGCCGAGCACCTCGGGCTCGGTCAACCAGTGCTCGTAAAGCTGCGAGGGCAGCTCCACGAAGTCCCGCGCCACGGCGGTGCCGGCGATGGAAGGGTAGCGCACCTCCGAAAGCATGCCGTGCAGCGCGTGGCCGAATTCGTGGAAGAGCGTCTTTGCGTCGTCGAAGGTCAGCAGCGTCTCGCCCTCGCCCTTGGCGAAGTTCATCACGTTGGAGATGATCGGGCGGATGTCCTCGTCGAGATGCTCCTGGCTCCGATAGGCGCTCATCCAGGCGCCGGAGCGCTTGGTCGGCCGGGCGAAGTAGTCGCCGATGAAGACGGCGAGGTGCCGCCCCTCCTTCGTCACCTCCCAGACCCGCGCGTCGGGGTGCGGGCGGGGCGCGTTCTTCCGCTCATGGAAGGCGAGGCCGAAGAGCCGGCGCGCGCAGTCGAACGCCGCCTGGATCACCCCTTCGAGCGGCAGGTAGGGCTTCAGTTCGCCCTCGTCGAGGTCGAACTCGCGCTTGCGGAGCTTCTCGGCGTAGTGCCGCCAGTCCCACGGCGCGATCTCGATATTGGCGCCTTCCTCGGCGGCGAGGGCGGCGAGCGCGTCCCGCTCCTTCATCGCCTTGGCCCGCGCCGGGGTCCAGACCGACATCAGGAGGTCGCGCACCCGCGAGGGGGTCTTCGCCATCTGGTCGTCGAGCTTGAAGGAGGCGAAGTTCGGGTGCCCGAGCAGCTTCGCCCGCTCGATCCGGAGGCCGACGGTCTCGGAGATGATCGGCCGGTTGTCGGTCTCGGGCCGCATCTCGCCCCGTGTCGTCCAGGCGCGCCAGGCCTTCTCCCGAAGCTCCCGGTTGGCGGAGAACTTGAGGAAGGGCTCGACGAGCGAGCGGGAGAGGGTGATGACATGCCCCTCGACGCCCCGCGCCTTCGCCGCCGCGGCGGCGGCGCCGATGAGCCAGTCCGGCAGGCCGGCGAGGGCGGCCTCGCCCTCCAGCTTCATCCACCAGTCCTTCTCGTCCTTCAGCACGTTCTGGCTGAACGCGGCGCCGAGCTCGGCGAGCCGGCCCATCACGTCGGTCATGCGCTGCCGGTCCGGGCCGCGCAGCTGCGCGCCGGCGCGGATGAAGTTGGAATAGGTCAGCTCCAGCACCCGGTCCGACTCGGCGTCGAGGCCGAGATCGGCGCGCCGGCACATCAGCGCGTCGATCCGCCGGAACAGCGCCTCGTTCATCACCGTCTCGGCGTGGTGGCGGGAAAGGACCGGGGCGACCCAGCGCTCCACCTCCTGCATCTCGTCGGTCGAGTTGACGCCGGAGAGGTTCCAGAACACCGAGGCGACCCTCGTCAGCAGCTTGCCGGAGCGTTCGAGCGCGACGATCACGTTCTCGAAGCTGGCCGGCGCTGGGTTCTCCGCGATGGCGTTCACGTCGGCCCGGTCCGCCGCCAGCGCCGCCTCGAAGGCGGGGCGGAAATGCTCCGGCCGGATCTCGTCGAAGGGCGGCAGGCCGAACGGCGTCGCCCAGTCCTTCAGCAGCGGGTTCGTCATGGTCGCGCGCTCCCCGAATCGCGGGCGCTGTCGCCCGTCGCGGATTCATCATGGCGCCGGAGGGCCGGCCGGCGGGAAGCGGAAAAGCGCACAGGGCGCCGCCGGCTCACCCCGTCATGCCGCCCCAGAAGTTCTTCACCCTGGTGAAGAAGTCCTCGGTCTCCGGGCTGTTCCCCGGGCTCTCCTCGTGGAACTGGCGGAGGAGGTCCTTCTGCTTGGCGGTCAGGTTCACCGGCGTCTCGACCGCAAGCTCGAGATAGAGGTCGCCATAGCGGCCGCCGCGCAGCTGCGGCATGCCCTTGGCCTTCAGCCGGAGCTGCTTGCCCGATTGCGAGCCGGCCGGGATCTTCACCTTGGTGCGGCCGCCGTCCAGCGTCGGCGCCTCGATCTCGCCGCCGAGCGCCGCGTCCACCATCGAGACCGGGACCCGGCAGAAAAGGTCCATCCCGTCCCGCGTGAAGATCGGGTGATCCTCGATCTCGAGGAAGATGTAGAGGTCCCCCGGCGGGCCGCCGCGCCGCCCGGCCTCGCCCTCGCCGGCGAGCCGGATGCGGGTGCCGTTCTCGACGCCCTCGGGGATGCGGACATTCAGCGTCCGTTCCTTCGCCACGCGGCCCTGGCCCATGCAGCCGCGGCACGGGTTCTTGATCACCTGGCCGCGGCCGCCGCAGGTCGGGCAGGTCCGCTCGATGGTGAAAAAGCCCTGCTGCGCCCGCACCTTGCCGAGGCCCGAGCAGGTCGGGCAGGTGGCCGGCTCGGCGCCGCCCTCGGCGCCGGTGCCGTGGCACTCCTCGCAGGTCGCGGAGCCCGGCACGGTGATCTTCGTCTCCTTGCCGTGGAAGGCGTCCTCGAGCTTGATCCGGAGGTTGTAGCGAAGGTCGGAGCCGCGCGCCTGGCCGCGCTGGCCGCCGGGGCCGCCGCGCCGCCCGCCCATGAACTCGCCGAAGAGATCGTCGAAGACGTCGGAGAAGGCGGAGCCGAAATCGCCGCCCTGCTGCGCCCGCGCCCGCGCGCCGGCGGCCCCCGCGGCGCCGAACCCGCCGGCCTCGAAGGCGGCGTGGCCGAACTGGTCGTAGGCGGCCTTCTTCTCCGGGTCCTTCAGGACGTCATAGGCCTCGTTGATCGCCTTGAACTTCTCCGAAGCCTTCGGGTCGTCCTTGTTGCGGTCGGGATGCAGCTCCCGCGCCAGCTTGCGATAGGCCTGCTTCAGCTCGGCCTCGGTCGCGCCGCGCTTGACCCCGAGGACCTCGTAGTAATCGCGCTTCGACATTCGGGATGTGCCTCAGGGAAGATGGACCTGCTTACGGCGGCGCGCCCCCTCCGCCAAGCGGAGTTTGGGGGCGCGCCCCGTTCGGCTCAGTCGGCCTTGCGGTCCTTCACTTCCTCGAAGTCGGCGTCGACCACGTCCTCGTCCGACTTCGCCTTCGCCTTCGCCGCCTCGCCGCCCTCGGGGGCGGCCTCGCCGGCCTCGGCGGCCTCCATCTGCGCCTTGTAGATGGCTTCGCCGAGCTTCATCGCGGTTTCGGTCAGGGCCTGGGTCTTGGCCTTGATCGCCTCCACGTCCTCGCCCTGCGCGGCCTCCTTCAGCTCGGCGGCCGCCGCCTCGATGGCGGACTTCACCTCCGGGCCGACCTTGTCGCCATGCTCGGCGAGGGACTTCTCGGTGGAGTGGACGAGGCTCTCGGCGTGGTTCTTCGCCTCGACGAGCTCGCGCCGCTTCTTGTCCGCCTCGGCGTTCTGCTCGGCTTCCTTCACCATCTTCTCGATGTCGGCGTCCGAGAGGCCGCCCGAGGCCTGGATGGTGATCTTCTGCTCCTTGCCGGTGCCCTTGTCCTTGGCCCGGACCGAGACGATGCCGTTCACGTCGATGTCGAAGGCGACCTCGATCTGCGGCACGCCGCGCGGCGCCGGCGGGATGTTCTCGAGGTTGAACTGGCCGAGCAGCTTGTTGTCCGCCGCCATCTCGCGCTCGCCCTGGAACACCCGGATCGTCACGGCGTTCTGGTTGTCCTCGGCGGTGGAGAAGACCTGGCTCTTCTCGGTCGGGATCGTCGTGTTGCGGTCGATCAGACGGGTGAAGACGCCGCCCAGGGTCTCGATGCCGAGCGAGAGCGGGGTGACGTCGAGCAGCGTCACGTCGGTGACGTCGCCCTTCAGCACGCCGGCCTGGATCGCCGCGCCGAGCGCCACGACCTCGTCCGGGTTCACGCCCTTGTGCGGCTCCTTGCCGAAGAAGGCCTTCACCGTCTCGACGACCTTCGGCATCCGGGTCATGCCGCCGACCAGAACCACCTCGTCGATGTCCGACGGCGAGACGCCGGCGTCCTTCAGCGCCTTCTTGCACGGCTCCAGCGTGCGCTGGATGAGGTCGTCCACCAGCGCCTCGAGCTTGGCGCGGGTCAGCTTCAGCGTCAGGTGCTTCGGCCCGGTCGCGTCGGCGGTGATGTAGGGGAGGTTGATCTCCGTCTGCATCGAGGAGGAAAGCTCGATCTTCGCCTTCTCGGCGGCCTCCTTC
>CALFYQ010000413.1 GCA_937952085.1 uncultured Paracoccaceae bacterium
AGACCTATTTCCACTGGCTGGAGAACATCGAGCCCTGGTGCATCTCGCGCCAGCTCTGGTGGGGGCACCAGATTCCGGTTTGGTATGACGCGGACGGAAACCAGTATTGCGCGCCAAACGAGGCGGAGGCCGTGGCGCAGGCCGGCGGCAGGCCGCTGAACCGCGACCCCGACGTCCTCGACACCTGGTTCTCCTCCGCCCTCTGGCCCTTCTCGACCCTCGGCTGGCCGGAGAAGACGCCGGAGCTCGAGCGCTACTACCAGACGGACGTCCTCATCACCGGCGGCGACATCATCTTCTTCTGGGTCGCCCGCATGATGATGATGGGCCTCGAATTCCTCGGCGAGGAGCCTTTCCACACGGTCTACATCAACTCGATCGTGACCGACGCGAAGGGCAAGAAGATGTCGAAGTCGCTCGGCAACGTCATCGACCCCCTGGACCTGATCGACCGGTTCGGCGCCGACGCCGTGCGCTTCACCCTCGCCAGCCAGGAGGCGCAGGGCCGCCGCCGGCTGAAGCTCGCCGAGAGCGCGGTGGAGGCGGGGCGGAACTTCGTCACCAAGCTCTGGAACGCCGCCCGCTTCGCCGAGATGAACGGCTGCGCCCCGGTCGCCGGCTTCGACCCCGCCGCGGTGAAGCTGCCGCTCAACCGCTGGATCGTCGGCGAGACGGCGAAGGCGCGGATGGCGGTGGACCGGGCGCTCGACGAATACCGCTTCAACGACGCGGCGGCGGCGCTCCACGCCCATGTCTGGGGCGTCTTCTGCGACTGGTACGTGGAGTTCTCCAAGCCGCTCTTCGCCGAGGGCGGCGCGGCGGCGGAGGAGACCCGCGCCGCGATGGCCTGGGCGCTCGATCAGATCCTTCTCCTTCTCCACCCCGTCGCGCCCTTCGTGACGGAGGAATTGTGGGGCCGCGCCGCGCGGAAAAAACCGCTCGTCCACGGCGACTGGCCGGCCTACGGCGCGGAACTGATCGACGCCGAGGCGGAGGCCGAGATCGGCTGGACCATCCGGCTGATCGAGGAGATCCGCTCGGTCCGCTCCGAGATGGGCGTCGCCGCCGGCGCGAAGCTGCCGCTCCACGTGTTGGAGGCGGACGGGGCGGCGAAGGCCCGGCTCGAGGCCGGCGCGGCGCTGATCGGCCGGCTCGCCCGGATCGAGGCGGTCGTCGAGGGGCCCGCCGCCGGCGCGGCGACGCTGGCGCTGCCGGGCGCGACGCTCGCCCTGCCGCTCGCCGGGGTGATCGACCTCGCCGCGGAGCGCGCGCGGCTGGAGAAGGCCGCGGCGAAGGCGGAGAAGGATATCGCGGGCATCCGCGGGAAACTCTCCAACGAGCGGTTCCTCGCCGGCGCGCCGGAGGAGGTGGTGGAGGAGCAGCGCGAGCGCCTCGCCGCCGCGGAGGCCGAAGCCGCGAAGCTGGAAGCGGCGCGCGCGCGGCTGGCGAGCCTCGGCTGAGCGCCGCCTGTCCGCCGTCGGCCGCATAGGCGGCTGCGCTGACCTCAAGACCTGACCGGGGCGACCAGCCCGGGCCGCGCCCGCCCCTCCCTGCGGGCGGGCGCCTCCCGGCTGTCACACGCGGCTCGGCGGGTGGTCGAGGCGACGCCATAAAGCGCGCATGTCGGCCGAAGCGGGCGCCCACCCAGGGGCGGTCGCGCCCCTCAGCGACTCGAACGGGTGATGCGAAGCGCTCGGAAACGCAGTCTCGCTACATCGAAAACGCCCTGAGCCGCCGCGCCGTCTCCCGGATTCCCTCCACCGGCACGTTCGCAAAGGCGATGCGGAGCGCGCCTTCGCCGGCCGGGTCGCCCGGCGGAGTGAAGAAGGAGCCGGGCAGGGCGAGGAGCGAGGCTTCCTCCACCAGCCGCTTCGCCACCACCTCGGAGGGCGCGTCGAACGGATGCGCAGCCCAGGCGAAATAGGCCCCGGCGCCGAGCAGCCGCCAGTCGCCGACGCCGGCGGCGAACTCCGCCTCAAGCGCGGCGCGGCGGCGGGCGAACTCCGCCCGCTCAGATGCGACGAAGTCAGCCTGAGACCGCAGTCCCTCCAGCGCCGCGATCTGGCCGATCCGCGTCGGGCAGATCGTCACCGTGTCGAGGAACTTCTCCACCGCGGCGACCCGCTCGGCGGAGGAGGCGATGGCGCCGACGCGGTGGCCTGTGAGGCGATAGGCCTTCGAGAAGGAATATAGGTGGATCAGCGTCCCGCCCCAGTCGTTCCGCTGGAAGAGCCGATGCGGCGCGCCGTCCCGCGAGAGATAGTCGCGATAGGTCTCGTCGAGGACGAGTGCGATCCCGGCCCCGGCGCAAAGATCGTAGAGCCGGTCCATCAGGTTGGCGGGCGTCTCCGCCCCGGTCGGGTTGTTGGGGCTGACAAGGACGAGGGCGCGGGTCTTCGGTCCGATCCGCGCGGCGACGGCGCCCGGGTCGAGCAACCCGTCCTCGCCGACCGGGAGCGGGACGGCTGTCACCCCCGTCATGTCCAGCCACATCTTGTGGTTGAAATACCAGGGCGTCGGCAGGATCACCTCGTCGCCGGCGCCCGCGAGCGTGAGGAGAGAGGCGCAGAACGCCTCGTTGCAGCCCGATGTGACGGCGACTTCGGCGGGCGCAACCCGCCCCTCGTAGATCTCGGACCAGCGCGCGGCGATCTCGGCGCGGAGCGGCGCATCCCCCGGCACCGGCCCGTAAAGATGCGCCGCGCCCTCGGAAAGCGCGGCCGCCGCCATCGCCTCGCGCAGCGCCAGCGGCGGCGGGCCGACCGGCGCGGCCTGGCTGAGGTTGATGAGGGGCCGGTCCTCGGGGAAGGCGCGCCCGGCGACCCAGCCCTGCGCCGTCATGATCGGCGCGGCGAGGGCGCCGGCAAGGGCGGGATTGAACGGGGCGCGGGCGGGCGTGGCGGACATGGCGCCTTATCGGGCCGGCCCGATCCCCGCGCAAGCGGCCGCCCGCGCCGCCCGGAGCGCCGCGGCGCCGGCCTCGGCCAGCGCGCCGAAGCCGGGCCTGGGCGGGCAGGGAAGGGCGGCCGCTTGCGCGGAGCGCCTCCGCCGGCCTCGCGCCGAAGCCGAGCGGCTCCGCCGGCGCGGCCGGGCCGACGGCGGATCCGCCGGAGCGGCGCGGCCCGGTCCCGCCCCGCCCCGCCGCTCCGATCTCCTCGCGGGATTCCCCCGTGGCGCGATCCATGCCATGTTCCGCGCCGAACGCGCGAGCGAAGAGGACCCCCACATGAAGATCACCTGGCTCGGACATTCCAGTTTCCGCATCGACTCGGGCGACGCGACGCTGCTGGTCGACCCCTGGCTCCGCGGCAACCCGATGTTCGACGAGGCGAAATTCGACGAAGCGGTGAAGGGCGCGGGCTGGGTTCTGGTCTCCCACGGCCATGGCGACCACGCCTCCGGCGCCGCCGAGATCGCCCGCGCGACCGGCGCCAAGGTGGTCGGCATCTATGACTGGACCACCTGGCTCGCCGAGGCCGAGAAGGTCGAGGTGATCGGCTTCAACAAGGGCGGCACGGTGAAGCTCGGGCCCTTCGCGGTGACGATGGTCAACGCAGCGCATTCCTCCTCGATCACGCTCGACGGGCAGCCGGTCTACGCCGGCCACGAATCGGGCTACATGATCGAGGCCGAGGGCCGCGTGATCTATTTCATGGGCGACACCGACGTGATGGCGGACATGGCGCTCTTCGAGGAGCTTCACAAGCCGGAGATCGGCATCGTGCCGATTGGCGGCCATTTCACCATGGACTCGAAGCGCGCCGGCTTCGCCTGCCGCAAGTTCTTCAACTTCAAGACGATCATCCCCTGCCATTACCGCACCTTCCCGCTTCTCGCGCAGTCGGCGGCGGGGATGGACGTGCCCGGGGCGAAGATCGTCGAGCCCGAAGTCCTCTCGCCGATCGAGGTCTGAACCGGCCGGGCGGCGCCGGCGTTTCGCGTGTTGATCGGGGCGTTTCGCGCCCCATCTCTGGTGCATGGAGTTCCTGATGCGTCCCGCCGCTCTTCTCTTCCTTCTCGCGCTCTCCGCGGGGCCCGCCCTGGCGCAAAATGCGGCGCCGGCGCCGGGCGAGAGGCCCTATGAGCGCGACTTCTCGCCCTTCCTCCAGCCCGGCTTCGACGACGGGCGCCGCGCGCCGCGCGGGCTCGGCGACACGCTCGGCGAGGAGCGGCGCGGCGTCGCCTCCAGCACCGAGTTCGGCTTCGAGGCGCTGATGACGCCGGGCGCGCGGGGCTCGAAGCGGAGCCTCCAGCCGCGGGCGCGCGGGCCCTTCGACCCGCCCGAACAGCAATGAGAGCCGGCGCGGCGATGATCGCCGCGCTCCTCGCCTCCGCCGCCGCCGCGCAGGAGCCGCCGCCGCCCGGGCGCATCGAGTCCTTCCCCCGCGCCGAGAACCCGGCCGCGCCGCAATCCGAGCGGGACGAGCGGAAGCTTCCCAAGGACACGACCGCCGCCGACCGGCGGGAGCGCGAGTCGGTGTTCGATTCCTCCGGCCGGCTCCGCACCCAGCAGGACCAGGTGAACCAGCTTCCGGGCCTCCGCACCGACCGGCTGCGGCAGAACCAGAGCCCGGGCTACAGCGTCGGCCCCGGCGTGCGGATCATCCGCCGCCCCTGAGCCTCAGCGCCGCCCGGCGAAGAAATCGCGCAGCATCGCCGCCGATTCCGCCTCGCCGATGCCGCCATAGACCTCCGGTGCGTGGTGGCAGGTCGGCTGCCCGAAGAAGCGCGGCCCGTGCTCGACCGCGCCGCCCTTCGGGTCCGCCGCGCCGAAATAGAGCCGGCCGATCCGCGCGAAGGAGATCGCCGCGGCGCACATCGCGCAGGGCTCGAGCGTGACATAGAGGTCGAACCCGGTCAGCCGCTCGGCTCCGAGGGCGGCGCAGGCGGCGCGGATCGCCAGCATCTCGGCATGGGCGGTCGGGTCGCCAAGCTTCCGCATCCGGTTGCCGGCGACGGCGACGATCTCGCCGCCCGGTCGGGCGAGCGCCGCGCCGACCGGAACCTCGCCGCGCGCCGCAGCGTCCCGCGCCGCGTCGAGCGCGGCTTGCATGTGAGAGGCGAAGGGCGCCATAGCCGGAACGAACCCCGCGCCGCGGGCGCTGACAAGGGGCTTGAGATGGCGGCGGACGAGAAGGCCGGCGAGCGGATCGCGAAGCGCCTCGCGCGGGCGGGCGTCGCCTCGCGCCGGGAGGCGGAGCGGATCATCGCCGAAGGCCGGGTCAGGGTGAACGGCCGGCGCATCGACAGCCCCGCGCTCGACGTGACCGAGCGCGACCGGATCGAGGTGGACGGCAAGCCGCTCTCGGAGCCCGAGCCCGCCCGGCTCTGGCGCTATCACAAGCCCGTCGGCCTCGTGACCACGGAGCGGGACGAGAAGGGCCGCGCCACCGTCTTCGACAACCTGCCGCCGGACATGCCGCGGGTGATGAGCGTCGGTCGGCTCGACCTCACCTCCGAGGGGCTGCTGCTCCTCACCAACGACGGCGCGCTGAAGCGGCGGCTGGAGCTGCCTTCCACCGGCTGGTCCCGCCGCTATCGCGCGCGGGCGCATGGCCGGATCGACGAGGCGGGGCTGGAGCGGCTGCGGAACGGCATCGAGATCGAGGGCGAGCGGTTCCGCCCGATGGAGGTCGCCGTCGAGCGGGAGAAGGGCGCCAACCTCTGGCTCGCCGTGGCGATCCGCGAGGGGCGGAACCGCGAGGTGCGGCGCGCGCTCGAGGCGGTGGGCCTCGTCGTCAACCGGCTGATCCGCGTCTCCTACGGCCCGTTCCAGCTTGGCGATCTCGCCCCCGGCGCGGTGGAGGAGGTGCGCCCGCGCGTGCTGCGGGACCAGCTCGGCCTGAAGCCCGCGCCTGCGCCGGCGCGGGAGGGCCGCAAGGCGCCGGACGGGCAGGGCGCAAAGCCGGCCCGCCCGAAAGCGCCCGGCGCCAGGCCCTCCGCCCAGAAACCCTCCGCCCCGAAACCGGGCGGCCAGAAGGGGGCGGACCGGCGTGGCCCGGGGCCCGGCCCGCGCCGGCGCTGAGCGTAGCGGAGCCGCGACAAACTGGCGCGCCCTTTCTGCGCGAACTGCGCTGAGAAAAATGGGCAGATTCACCTAAAATTAACTCGGCCATGTTAACCATTTCGGCGATATGGCGGAAAAGGTGCCAGGAATGCGCGATGTGACGAAACCGGGCGGCGAAGCCGTCGTCGTCACGCTGAAGGCGGAGCCTGACGGCGCGCTGAAGCTGCGCAGCATCGAGCTTCTGGCCCTTCGCGCGCGAATCCGCGTCTCCTTCCCGGCGGACGCCACGCCCGACGAGGCGCTTAGCGGCGGCGCGGCGGAGGAGATGCACGACCTGGCCCGCACGGCGCTCGACACGCGCGGCACCGTCGCGATGCCCGACTTCGTGCTTTCGATCGACGGGCTCCGGCTCATCGATTGCTGCCTGCTGACTACGGGCACCGCAGATGGCGGGGAGCAGATCATCGTCCGCTTCAACCGGATGGAGGGGTCCTTCTCCGAGCTCTTCGCCGAAGGGGCGACGGCGCGCCGGGCGCTCGAGAGCGGCGCGCGATCCGAACTGGAGGCGGCCGCGCTGGAAGCGTTCGAGCGGGCCTATCTTCCGCTGATGGACTTCGCCGCGCATGTGGACGCGCTCGCCGAGCGCGGCCAGCTCGCCGCCGGCGCGGATGCGGCGGCCTCGGCGCTTCTGACCATCCGCGGGCGGATCGGCGGGCTCGGGCAAAGCCGCGCCGCCCTCGCCGCGCTCGCCGCCCGGCGCCGCGGCGGGTTCGAGGCCGGCGAAGCGGTGCCGGCGCGCCCGCTCATCGCCTGAGGATCAGACGGTCCCCGCGAAAGCTCGTCTCCTCAAGCCGGCCGAGAAAGCTCATGCCGAGGAGCGAGCTGCTGAGCCGCCCCTCCTCCGCCACCGCCGCGCGCACCCCCTCCACCGCCACGTCGCCGATGGCGATCCGGTCCACCGTCACTCGCGCGACGAAGGCGCGGCCGTTCGCGGTGGAGACCGGCTGGTCGAAATCCAGTTCCTCGGGGTGAAGCCCGGCCGCCTTCGCATCGTCCCATGAGAGGAGGACGAGCGAGGCGCCGGTGTCGATCATCATGCCGACCCGCGCGCCGTTTACCTCGGCGACGGCGCGGAAATGCCCGTCCCAGGCCTTTCGGAGCTCCACCTCGCCCTCGGCGCGGGCGACCGCGAGCGTGGGCGCGACCTCGCCGCGGACCCGGTCCACCAGCATCCGCGCCTCCTCCCGGAACGACCAGGCGACGATCAGCGCGGCGAAGGCGGCGACCCAGCCGGCCGCCATCATCGCCGCCGGCTTCATCCGCACCTTCCGTCCGCGAAAGCCCCAGAGGAGGAGGATGGTCAGGATCGCCGCGAGATAGACCAGCCGCTCCGACGCCCCCTCCCGCGCCAGCGCGTCGGGAAAGGCGACGTCGAGCTGCGAGACGCCAAGCGCGATGAGGGCGATGAGCGCGATCGGCCAGAACAGCATGCGGGTCTCCGGGTTCGTGGCGGCAGACTAGCATGTAGGGCCCGCGCGCCACAGCGGCAGCCGCGGTCTCGGCGATACCTCAGCGGGTGAGCCGCGCCGCCCTGCCGCCGCGCCGCGGGCGCCTTGCGAATTCGGCCTCGCGCGCGGGCAGTTCCGCCATCACCTCGCGGCGCGCCTCGCGCGTCATGCCGCCCCAGGCGGCGATCTCGTCGCGGGTGCGGAAGCAGCCGAGACAGAGCCCGGTCGGCGGGTCGAGCACGCAGACCTTCTTGCAGGGGCTCTCGATCTCCGCCCGTCGCCAGACCTCGCCGCTCATCGCCCCGCCTCCAGCGCCGCCAGCCGGTCGAGCGCGCCTTGCAGGATGAAGGCCGCGGCCATCTTGTCCACCACTTCCGCGCGGCGCTTGCGCGAAGCGTCGGCCTCGAGGAGCGTCCGCTCCACGGCGACGGTCGAGAGTCGCTCGTCCCAGAACGTGGAGGGGAGCGGGGTGAGGCGGGAGAGGTTCCTCGCGAAGGCCCGCGTCGACTGGCAGCGCGGGCCCTCGGAGCCATCCATGTTCCGCGGCAGGCCGAGCACGAAGCCGGCCCCGTCCCGCTCCGCCGAAAGGGCGAGGAGCCGCGCCGCATCCTGCCCGAACTTCACCCGCCGGATCGTCTCCAGCGGCGAGGCGACGCGGCGGCGCGTGTCGGAGACGGCGAGGCCGATCGTCTTCTCGCCGAGATCGAGGCCGAAGAGCGGCCGCCCCGGCGGCAGCGCCGCGAGGAAGGCGTCGAACGCGTCGGTGACGAGGCCGGAGGCCGCCGCCTCGGTCATTCCGGCTTCGCGCCGTTGAGAAGCGCGGCCTCCTTCAGATAGGCGAGGCCGATGGAATCGCCGGCGTAGATCTCCGTCGCCTCCTCGTAGGCGGCCTGCACCGCCGCCGCATCGCCCATCACGTTGTAGGAGCGCATCAGCCGGCCCCATTCGTTCACGTCGCCGGCCTTGCCCTCGTCGCGGAGCCGGTCGTGAAGCTGGGCGACCATGCCGCGGATCATCGCCTGCCGGTCCTCCGGCGCCATGTCGGCGGCGGCGGCGACATCGGCCTGCGTCGGCCCGCGCGCGCCGGGCGCGAGGGGCGGCGCCGCGCCTTGCTGCGGGGCGGGCTGGGCGGCCGCGCCGCGGGGCCCGCCCTCTATGGCGGATTCGAGCATCGAGAGAGAGGCGGCGTCGCCGGCGAAGGCGGCGCGCGCCTCCTCATAGGCCGCCTGCGCCTCGTCCTGCCGGCCGAGCACGGCGAGGGAGGTGATGAGCCGCAGCCATTCCTCGGCCGCGCCGCCCTCCGTCCTCAGCCGCTCGGCGAGGCGGGAGACCATGCCGTCGATCATCGCCGCGCGCTGCTCCGCCGGCATCGCGGCGGCGTCGGCGGCCTGCTCTGCGGTCGGGCCGGGCAGCGGGGCGCCGCCAGGGGCGGGCGCCGGCCCGTCGCTTTCGAGCGCGGCGAGGGCCGCCGGGTCGCCCGCGAAGGCCTCCCTGGCGCGGGTCAGCGCATCCTGCGCCTCCCGCTGGCGGCCGAGCACGGAATAGGAGCGGATCAGCCGCTTCCACTCGTCCACCGAGCCGCCATCGCTTTCGAGCCGGGAGGCGAGCCGGTTCACCATGTCGGCGACCATCGCCTGCCGGTCCTCCGGCGGCATGTCGGAGGCCGCGGCCATGTCTTCCGCCGTCGGGCCGGGCAGGGGCGCGCCGCCGCCCGCGCCGAGCCGGGCCATCGCCTCGCGGATCGGCGCCACCCAGGGCGCGTCCGGCGGGCTTTCCTCAACGAGCGCGGACCAGATCTGGCCGGCGAGTTCGGGGTTGCCGTCCTGCGCGTGAAGCTGACCGAGATAGTAGCGCGCCGAGGGGTTGGTCGGCTCCCGCTTCAGGACCTGGAGGAGCGCCGCCTCGGCTTCCGGCGAGATGTAGCCGCCGGCGGCGAGGATCATGCCCTCCGCCTTGCCGGCGTATAGGTCGGCGTCGGCCTGCCTGCCGCGCAGCGCGATCACCTTGTCGAAGACCGGCCATGCCTCGGCGAAGCGGCCGAGATTCATCAGCGAGCGGGCGTAGAGGAAAAGTCCCTGCGGGTCCTCCGGCGCCTCGGCGAGCCGCGCCTCCAGCTGCTCGACGAGCCTGGCGAATTCCGCCGCGTCCTCGCCGGCAGGGGGCGCGAGCTCCTGCCCGGCCATCATCTTCTCGGCATCCGCCTGGCTCGGCCGGCCGGTCTCGCCGCGGGCGGCGAGCGGCTGGTCCGCCGCGCCGGGCGCGCCGAGATCGGCGTAGAGCCAGAGCGCGGCGACCGGCGCCGCCAGCGCCAGAAGCGCCGCGAGCGCGCGGGAGAGGCCCGCGGGCGCCGCCCGGTCCCCGGCCATGCGCCGCGCCTCCTCGTCGGCGGCGAGGAGCCGGCGGGAGATCTCCAGCTTCGTCGCCTCCGCCTCCTCGGGGGCGACGACGCCGCGGGCGATCTCCTTGTCGAGTTCGCGAAGCTGGTCGCGGAAGACCTGCGCGTCATGGGCGGCGCGGGGCTGGGCGGCGGCGCGGCGGGAAAGAAGCGGCCGCGCGATCAGCGCAGCGACGACGAGCGCCACGAGCGCGGCGGCGCCCCAGAAGATCCAATCGGCCACGCGCATCCTCCCCGCTTTGACGTTGAGGTAGCAAGCGCGCCCGCCCGCTTCAACGCGGCGTAGTCGCCCGCGGCCGCCGATGTCGCGAACCGGCGCCGCGACGCCGCGACGCGTCATCGCCCGCCAGCGCCTCGGGTTATAGAGGCCGGGAAAGACGAGGGACGCGATGCGGCGCTATTCCGCCTTCGCCGTCGCCGGCGAGGCGCTCGGCTGGCATCAGGGTTGGGAGCGGGCCTGGGGCTCGCCGGAGCCTCGCTCCGAATACGACGTCGTTGTCATCGGCGGCGGTGGCCACGGCCTCGCCACCGCCTATTATCTCGCCAAGAACCACGGCGTGACCAATGTCGCGGTGCTGGAGAAGGGCTGGCTCGGCGGCGGCAATACCGGGCGGAACACCACGATCATCCGCTCGAACTACCTGCAGGAGCCGTCCGCGGCGATCTACGAGCTCGCCCGCGGTCTCTACGAAGACCTGAGCCAGCAGCTCAACTTCAACGTCATGTTCTCGCCGCGCGGCGTGATGATGCTCTGCCAGACGGAGCATGAGCTCCGCGCCATGCGCCGCACCGCCCACGCCAACCGCCTCGCCGGGATCGAGACCGAGATGGTCTCGCCCGAGCAGGTGAAGAAGATCTGCCCGATCATCGAGATTTCGGGCCCCCGCTACCCCGTTCTCGGCGGGCTCTGGCAGCCGCGGGGCGGCACCGCGCGGCATGACGCCGTGGCCTGGGGCTACGCCCGCGCCGCCTCCGATCTCGGCGTCCACATCATCCAGAACTGCGAGGTGACCGGGGTGGACGTGGAGGGCGGCCACGTCACCGGCCTCCGCACCACCCGCGGCGCGATCCGCACGAGGAAGGTGGCGGCGGTCGTCGCCGGCCATTCCGGCGTGATCGCCGACATGGCGGGCTTTCGCCTGCCGATCGAATCGGTCGCGCTCCAGGCGCTCGTCTCCGAGCCCATAAAGCCCTGCATGGACATCGTGGTGATGGCCAACACCGTGCACGGCTACATGAGCCAGTCCGACAAGGGCGAGATGGTGATCGGCGGCGGCGCCGACGGCTTCAACAACTACAACCAGCGCGGCTCCTTCCAGCACATCGAGGAGACGGTGCGCGCGCTGAAGGAAACCTTCCCGATGATCTCCCGCCTCAAGATGCTGCGGCAATGGAGCGGCATCGTCGACATGACGGGGGACCGCTCGCCGATCCTCTCGAAGACGCCGGTCGAGGGCTTCTTCGTCAATTGCGGCTGGGGCACCGGCGGCTTCAAGGCGATCCCCGGCTCCGGCTGGGCGATGGCCGGCCTCGTCGCCAACGGCGAAGACCCGGTGGCCGGCCCCTTCTCGCTGGAGCGGTTCCGGGAGGGACGGATGATCGACGAAAGCGTCGCGGCGGCGGTGGCGCACTGACATGCTCCTCCTGACCTGCCCCCATTGCGGCGTCTCCGGCGAAGAGACCGAGTTCGCCCCCGGCGGCGAGGCGCATATCACGCGCTTCGGCCCCGGCTCCTCGGATGATGAATTCACCGGCTATCTCTTCGGACGAAAGAACCCGAAGGGCGTGCATTTCGAGCGCTGGCGGCACGCCTATGGCTGCGGCAAGTGGTTCCACGCCGCCCGCTCGACGGTGACGCTGGAAGTCTACGGAACCTATCTCGCGACCGAGCGTCCGCCACAGCCGATCCTTGACCGCATCGCCAAACGGGGCGCGAAATGACGGCGCATCGGCTGAATTCCGGCGGCCGGCTGATTGACCGGTCAAAGCCCGTCCGCTTCCGTTTCGACGGGGCGGAGCTTCAGGGCTTCGCGGGCGACACCCTCGCCTCCGCGCTCCTCGCCAACGGCAAGACGCTGCTCGGCCGCTCCTTCAAGTATCACCGCCCGCGCGGCCTCGTCGCCGCCGGGGTGGAAGAGCCGAACGCGCTGATGACGGTCGGCGAAGGCCCCCGCGCCACGCCGAACGAACGCGCCACGATGGTGCCGCTCCGCGACGGGCTGACCGCGCAGAGCCAGAACCGCTGGCCCTCGCTCGAATTCGATGTCGGCGCGATCAACGCCGCCATCGCCTCCGTCGCCCCGGTCTTCCCGGCGGGCTTCTACTACAAGACCTTCATCTTCCCGCGGGTCGCCTGGAAGCACCTCTACGAGCCGGTGATCCGCCGGGCCGCCGGCCTCGGCCGCGCGCCCGAGGGGCCGGACCCGGACGCCTACGAACATTCCTACGCCTTCGCCGACATTCTGGTGATCGGCGCCGGCCCGGCCGGCCTCGCCGCCGCCAGGGCCGCGGCGGAGCGGGGCGCGCGCGTCCTCCTCGTCGAGCAGGCCCCGGCGCCCGGCGGCCGGCTCCTCGTCGAGGCGGATGTCACGGTCGACGGGCTTCCCGGCGCCGAATGGGCGGCGCGGGAGGCGGCGGCGCTCGCCGCGATGGCGAATGTCACGATCCTCACCCGCACCGAGGGCGCCGGGCTTTACGACCACGGCTATGCGCTTCTGGAAGAGCGGCGGGACGAGGCGCCCGTGCGCCGGCTCTGGCGGGTCCGCGCGAAGCGGATCGTCGTCGCCACCGGCGCCATCGAGCGGCCGCTCACCTTCGCCAACAACGACCTGCCGGGCGTGATGCTGGCCGGCGCGGTGCGCGACTATCTCGCGCTCTGGGGCGTCGCGCCGGGGCGCGAGGTGGTGGTCTTCACCAACAACGACGACGGCTACCGCACCGCGCTCGCCGCCCATGCGGCCGGGCTGAGCGTGAAGGCGGTGGTGGACCCGCGGGCCGAGGCGGCGGGCGCGCTGCCCGAGGCGGCGCGCGCCGCCGGGCTCCGGGTGATGACCGGCATGGTCGTGGCGAAGGCCTCGGGCGGCAAGGCGCTCCGCTCCGTCCTCGTCGCGCGCGCCTTCGAGGGTCGGCTCGGCGCCGGGCGGGAGGAGATCGGCTGCGATCTCCTCGCCATGTCCGGCGGCTGGTCCCCCGCCGTGCATCTCTTCTCCCACACCGGCGGCAAGCTCCGCTGGGACGACGATCAGGCGATGTTCCGCCCGGCGCCCGAGCGCGCCGCGCCGATCGGCCCGGACGGGGAGGTCAATACCTTCGTCGCCGGGACCGCCGACGGCTACCTCGGAACCGCCGAGGCGCTCGCCGACGCGGTGGAGGACGGCGCCCGCGCCGCCGCCGGGGCGGGCTTCGACGGGCCCGCGCCGACCGCGCCCGCGGTCGAGGAGGCCGGGTCCGAGCCGCTGAAACCGCTCTGGTTCTCCCCCGGCCCCGGCAAATACGCGCACGGGACCAAGCACTTCCTCGACTACCAGAACGACGTGACGGCGGCCGACGTGGAGCTCGCCGCGCGCGAGGGCTACGAGAGCGTCGAGCACGCCAAGCGCTACACCACGCTCGGCATGGCGACCGACCAGGGCAAGCTCTCCAACGTCAACGGCCTCGCCGTGCTGGCGGGGACGCTCGGCGCACAGATCCCGGCGGTCGGCACCACCACCTTCCGCCCGCCCTGGACGCCGCTCTCCTTCGGTGCCGTCGTCGGGCTCGAGGCCGGCGAGCGGTTCAAGCCGGTGCGCCGCACCCCGATCCAGGACTGGCACGAGGCCAACCACGCCGAGTTCGAGCCGGTGGGGGACTGGCGCCGCCCGTTCTGTTACCGCCCCGGCGGCGAGGGCCGCGAGGCGGCGGTGAAGCGGGAGGTGATGGCGGTGCGGAACGGCGTCGGCATCCTCGACGCCTCCACGCTCGGCAAGATCCTGGTGAAAGGGCCGGACGCTGGCCGCTTTCTCGACATGCTCTACACCAACGTGATGTCGAGCCTGAAGCCGGGCGCCTGCCGCTATGGCCTGATGTGCAACGAGAACGGGTTCCTCTTCGACGACGGCGTGGTGGCGCGGCTCTCGGAGGACGAGTTCCTCTGCCACACCACCACCGGCGGCGCGGACCGGGTGCACGGCTGGATGGAGGAATGGCTCCAGACCGAATGGCCGGAGCTGAAGGTCTATGTCGCCAACCTGACCGAGCAGTTCGCGCAGATCGCCGTCGCCGGGCCGAAGGCGCGGGAGGTGCTGGCGGCGCTCACCGACATGGAGCTTTCTGCAGAGGCCTTCCCGTTCCTCCGCCTGAAGGAAGGCGAGATGGCGGGCGTCCCCGTTCGGGTCTTCCGCATCTCCTTCTCGGGCGAGCTTTCCTACGAGATCGCCGCGCCGGCGCATCGGGGCCGCGCGCTATGGGATGCGCTCCTCAAGGCGGGCGCCGCGCACGGGATCACGCCCTACGGCACCGAGGCGCTCCACGTCCTCCGCGCCGAGAAGGGCTACATCATGATCGGCGACGAGACGGACGGCACCGTCACGCCGCAGGATCTCGGCCTTTCCTGGGCGGTCTCGAAGAAGAAGGCGGATTTCATCGGCAAGCGGGCGCAGGAGCGGAGCTTCCTCACCGCGCCGGACCGCTGGCGCCTCGTCGGCCTCGAGGTTCTCGACCCGTCGAAGCGCCTGCCCGACGGCGCCTATGCCGCGGCGGACGGCGCGGCGGAGCGGCCGGAACTGATCGGCCGCGTCACCTCCTCCTACATGTCCCCGACGCTCGGCCGGCCGATCGCGCTCGGCCTCGTCCGCCACGGGCCGGAGCGGATGGGCGAGGTGATCGACTTCCCCGTCGCCAAGGGCGAGGTGATGAAGGCCCGCATCGTCGATCCCGTCTTCTACGACCGCGAAGGGGTGCGCCTGAATGGCTGACGCGATGACCGCCACGCCCGCCGCCCGGTTCGCCGGAGGGGCGGCGACGATTTCCGATCTCGGCCCGGTCGGCATGGTCACGCTCCGCGCCGATCTCGCCGATCCGGCGGTGGCGGAGGCGCTCTCCGCGCAGGGCTTCGCGCTGCCCGGCCTTCGGCGTTTCGCCGGCGCGCCCGGTTCCGGCGCCGGCTGGTTCTCGCCGGACGAGCTGCTTCTTGTCACCGAATACGGCCGCGCCCCGGGGCTCGCCACGGCGCTGTCGGAGGGGCTGGCGGGCCGCCACGCCCTCGCGGTGAACGTGTCCGACGCCCGCGCCATGTTCCGGATCGAGGGGAGGGGAGCCCGCGGCCTCATCGCCAAGGGCGCGCCGGTGGACCTGTCCCCCGCCGCTTTCGGGCCGGGGGACCTTCGGCGCACCCGTCTCGGGCAGGTCGCCTGCGCCTTCTGGATGGGCGAAGACGAAGCCTTCTCATTGGTTTGCTTCCGCTCCCTCGGCGCGCATGTCTTCGCCTGGCTCCGCGCCGGCGCCGCCCTGCCGACGCCGCCTGGCTTCTGAACATCCCGTTACCGAAGCCATGCGGGAATTGCATGGCGGACCTACGGGATGTTGCGATGCAGCATGCGGCAGCTTCGCTTACCTTTCTCCGTGACGGCGGCGATGGCCGCCCGTGATGGAGACTGAATATGTCGAAGATCGAATACACCGCGCCGACCGAGGCCGAGCTGGCCGCGATCCGCGCCCGCGCGCACCGCATGCGCGCCGAAGCCACCCGCGACATGGTCGTCGCGATGGGCCGCTTCTTCCGGAACCTGTTCGGCGCCGCGTCGAAGCCGGCCGGCTGGCGCGCCAACGCGCACTGAGCTTGAAGACGGGCGGCGCCCGGCCCCGCCCGCTTCCCTTCCCCCGCGCCGCGGGCTAAGCCGGCGCCATGCCCGACCGCCCCGTCATCCGTCTTCGCCCGAACCGTGGCCGCCGCTTTCACGAAGGCGCGCCCTGGCTCTACGCGGACGAGATCGTCACGGACCGGCGCACCAAATCCCTCGCCCCCGGCGCCATCGCCACGCTCGAAAGCAGCGAGCGGGAGCCCCTCGCGACCGTCACGGTCAACATCGGCTCCACCATCGTCGCCCGCGTGCTCGACCTCGACCCGGCGGCGGAGATTGGCCCGGCCTGGCACCGCGCCCGGCTCGCCGACGCGCTTTCGCTCCGCGAGCGGCTCTACGATTCGCCCTTCTACCGGCTGGTCCACGCCGAGGGAGACGGGCTTCCCGGCCTCGTGATCGACCGCTTCGGCGCCGCCGCCTCGATCCAGCCCAACGCCGCCTGGGCCGATGAGCGGGCGGAGGAGATCGCCGAGGCGCTCGCCGCCGTCACGGGCGTCTCGACCGTGGTGCTGAACGCCGGCGGCCGCGCCCGCGCGCTCGAGGGGCTGGGGGGCGGGTCGCGGCTCCTGCGCGGCGCGCTGGATGCGCCCATCGAGGCTCCGATGAACGGCGCCACCTACCTCGCGGACCTGATCGGCGGCCAGAAGACCGGCCTCTTCTACGACCAGCGCCCGAACCACGCCTTCGTCGCCCGCCTCGCCGAAGGGGCGGAGGTGCTGGACGTCTTCTCCCATGTCGGCGGCTTCGCGCTCGCCTGCCTCGCCGCAGGGGCGGCCTCCGCCGTGGCGGTGGACAGCTCCACCGCGGCCCTCGCCCTCGCCGCGCGCGGCGCCGCGCTGACCGGCGCGGCCGGGCGGCTCGAAGCGGTGAAGGCCCCCGCCTTCGATGCGATGCGGGACCTCGCCGCCGAGGGCCGCAGCTTCGACATCGTGATTTCCGACCCGCCCGCCTTCGCCCCGAACAAGGCGGCGCTGGACAAGGGCCTTCGCGCGCATGAGACCTCGGCGCGCCTCGCCGCGAAGCTGGTCCGGCCGGGCGGCTATCTCACCCTCTGCTCCTGCTCCCACGCCGCGACGCCCGAGCTTTTCCGCGATGCCTGCGGCAAGGGCATCCGCGCCGCCGGCCGCGCCGGGGCGCTGATCCGCGAGGGGCGGGCCGGGCCCGACCACCCGGCGCATTTCGCCCTGCCGGAGACCGCCTATCTGAAGGCGCTGACCTACCGCCTCTCGTGAGGCTCCTGCTCGACGCCTGCGTGCTCTACCCGGTCGCGACGCGGGAGATCGTGCTGGCCTGGGCCGGCGCCGGCGGCTTCACGCCGCTCTGGTCGCCCCGCATCCTGGAGGAATGGGCGCTCTCGGTCGGCGCCAAACAGGGGCCGGAGGCGGAGGCCCGCGCGCGCGGCGACATCGCCCTGATGCGCGCCCGCTGGCCCGAGTCGGAGGTCGCGCCGCAGGGGGAGGGGCCGGCGGGCCTCCCCGACAAGGCCGACGGCCACGTGATCGCGGCGGCGATGGCCGGCCGGGCCGATGCGATCCTCACCTTCAACCTGAGGGACTTTCCGCGCCGGGCGCTGGCGCCGCTCGGCCTCTCCGCCTTCCACCCTGACGCCTGGCTGGCTGGGGAGCTCGCCGCCGAGCCGGCCCGGCTCCGCGCCGCGCTCGATCCCCTCGCCGCCGCCGCGGAGGCCCGAGGCGCGCCCTTCCGCCGCTTCCTGAGGCGCGCCGGCCTGCCGCGCGCCGGCAAGGCGTGGGAGCGGATCACGGCTCTCTGATTGGGCCAGCGATCACTCGCAAAATCTAGCCAGGCGTGAGCGGCCCGTGCCGGTCGCGCGGGCCAAGGGGCAAGGTATGCGCGCCGCCTACCACCCATCGACCCCAACCTGCCCGATCCGCCTCTACCGCGCCGCCTCGCCGATCGCCGCGAAGATCTCGTCCAGTTTCTTCGCAATCACGGCCACATCCGCGCTCTCGTTCATGTAGGGCGCGAAGACGAGGCTCGGCGTCTTCCACGACAGCGTCGCCCGCCCGTCCG
>CALFYQ010000414.1 GCA_937952085.1 uncultured Paracoccaceae bacterium
AGAGCCACCGCGTCAACGACCCGCGCGTGCAGGATCCCTATTGCATCCGCTGCCAGCCTCAGGTGCTCGGCGCCTGCATCGACCTGCTGCGGGGCGCCGCAAGCACCCTCGCGGTCGAGGCCAACGCCGTCACCGACAACCCGCTGGTGCTGGTGAGCGAAGGCCGCATCGTCTCGGGCGGCAACTTCCACGCCGAGCCGGTCGGCTTCGCCGCCGACAAGATCGCCCTCGCCGTGGCGGAGACCGGCGCGATCTCCCAGCGCCGGATCGCGATGATGGTGGACCCCACCCTCTCCTTCGATCTGCCGCCGTTCCTGACGCCCGATCCCGGCCTCAATTCCGGCATGATGATCGCCGAAGTCACCACCGCCGCGCTGATGAGCGAGAACAAGCACCTCGCGAACTCCTGCACCACGGATTCGACGCCGACCTCCGCCAACCAGGAGGATCACGTCTCCATGGCCGCGCACGGCGCGCTGCGGCTCCGGCGGATGACGGAGAACCTCTTCGTCATCGTCGGCGTCGAGGCGCTCTGCGGCGCGCAGGGCGTCGAGTTCCGGGCGCCGCTGAAGACCTCTGCGCCGCTTGCGAAAACCCTCGCGCGGATCCGTGCGGCCGTCCCCAGCCTCGCCGAAGACCGGCCGATGGCCCCCGACATGGAGCGCGCCGCGGAGATGGTCCGCGCCGGCGCGCTCGCCGAGGCCGCGGGCCTCGAATTCCCGATCGAGGAGCTGATGCGATGACCAATTCCCGCCACAACATCCGCGACGTCTTCCCGCCGACCGGGACCGAGATCACCGCGAAAAGCTGGCTCACCGAAGCGCCGCTGCGGATGCTGAT
Source organism: uncultured Paracoccaceae bacterium (assembly GCA_937952085.1). GTDB lineage: Bacteria > Pseudomonadota > Alphaproteobacteria > Rhodobacterales > Rhodobacteraceae > Pikeienuella. Next base: position 841 of record CALFYQ010000414.1, read on the forward strand.
GAACAATCTCCATCCCGACGTGGCGGAAAACCCGCACGAACTGGTCGTCTATGGCGGCATCGGCCGCGCCGCCCGCACCTGGGAGGATTTCGACCGCATCGTCGCCTGCCTTAAGACGCTCGGCGAGGACGAGACGCTGCTGGTCCAGTCCGGCAAGCCGGTCGGCGTCTTCCGCACCCACGCCGACGCGCCGCGCGTCCTGATCGCCAATTCCAACCTCGTCCCGCGCTGGGCGAACTGGGACCATTTCAACGAGCTCGACAAGAAAGGGCTCGCGATGTTCGGTCAGATGACGGCCGGATCGTGGATCTACATCGGCACGCAGGGCATCGTTCAGGGCACCTACGAGACCTTCGCCGAAGCCGGCCGGAAACATTACGGCGGCAGCCTCACGGGCAGGTGGATCCTCACCGGTGGGCTCGGCGGCATGGGCGGCGCGCAGCCCCTCGCGGCGGTGATGGCCGGGGCCTGCTGCCTCGCCGTCGAGTGCAACCCGGACAGCATCGATTTTCGCCTTCGCACCAGATACCTCGACGAGAAGGCCGAGACGCTGGACGAGGCGCTGGCGATGATCGACCGCTGGACGAAGGCCGGCGAGGCGAAATCCGTCGGCCTTCTCGGCAACGCCGCCGACATCTTCCCCGAACTCGTGAAGCGGATGAAGGCGGGCGGCCCCCGCCCCGACATCGTCACCGACCAGACCTCGGCGCATGATCCGGTGAACGGCTATCTCCCCTCCGGCTGGTCGATGGCCGAGTGGCGGGAGAAGCGGGAGACCGACAAGAAGGCGGTGGAGACGGCCGCCCGCGCCTCGATGAAGGTCCATGTCGCGGCGATGGTGGATTTCTGGAACGCCGGCGTCCCGACGCTCGACTATGGCAACAACATCCGCCAGATGGCGCAGGAAGAGGGGCTGGAAAACGCCTTCGCCTTCCCCGGCTTCGTCCCGGCCTATATTCGCCCGCTCTTCTGCCGCGGCGTCGGCCCGTTCCGCTGGTGCGCCCTCTCGGGCGACCCCGAAGACATCTACCGCACCGACCAGAAGGTGAAGGAGCTGATCCCCGACGATCCGCACCTCCACAACTGGCTCGACATGGCGCGGGAGCGGATCGCCTTCCAGGGCCTCCCCGCCCGGATCTGCTGGGTCGGGCTTGGGCAGCGGCACCGGCTCGGCCTCGCCTTCAACGAGATGGTGGCGAAGGGCGAGCTGAAGGCCCCTGTCGTGATCGGGCGGGATCATCTCGATTCGGGCTCCGTCGCCTCCCCGAACCGGGAGACCGAGGCGATGAAGGACGGCTCCGACGCGGTCTCCGACTGGCCGCTCCTCAACGCGCTTCTCAACTGCGCATCGGGCGCGACCTGGGTCTCGCTCCACCATGGCGGCGGCGTCGGCATGGGCTTCAGCCAGCATTCCGGCATGGTGATCGTCTGCGACGGCACCGAGGCGGCGGCGAAGCGGGTCGGCCGCGTCCTCTGGAACGACCCCGCGACCGGCGTGATGCGCCACGCCGACGCCGGCTACCAGGAGGCGCTCGACTGCGCGCGGGAGAAGGGCCTGAACCTCCCCGCCATTCTCGGCTGATCGGCTCGGCATCGGCGTGACGCGGAAGGGGGCCCGCCGGCCCCCTTTTTCGTTGCCGCGGCGCCGCCTGAAAGACCAAGTAAAAAACTCGGATTGACGAGACCTAGTTTTCTTGTCAGGTTTCTCTCAGCCACCCAGTCCGGCCCGGAAGGCCCCAGGGCAGCCCGAGACCGCGACAGGAGACCGAGGCATGACCGAAGCGAGACGAGACGAGACGCGTTTGCCACCCGACCGGGAAGCGATCCTCGGCTCCGGCGAGGCGCTCGCCGCGGAATTCGGCGTGGAGCGGCTCTTCGACATTCTCCGCAGATCCGAGCCGTTGGAGGCCGCACGATGAACGCCCACGCTTTCCGCCGCCCCGAAGAGCGGGCCGAGACGCGCCCCGCCCTCACTCACGAATACGCGCCCGGCGCGCCGATCCACGACGCCGAGGCGCTGACGCATGACGGCAAGGCGGTGATCCGCCTCGGCGACCAGCACTACCTCCTGCGCATCACGCGGCAGGGCAAGCTGCTGCTGACGAAGTGAGCGGGGCCGGGCGGGACTGACGCGATGATCCTCTGCTCCTGCGCCCGCATCTCCGACCGCGACGTCCGCGCCGCGATCGCCTGGATGCGCGCCGCGGGCCCGACCGCGGTGGTCACGCCCGGCAAGGTCTACCGGGCGCTCGGCCGGGCCCCGGAATGCGGCGGCTGCATCCGGCTTTTCGTTGACACGATGCGCGCCGAGTTGGATTTCTCACTCCCCACAGAGCTGCGGGGCCTCCGCGGCGGCAGGAACGAGAGGCGTCATGAAGGGCGATTCCAAGGTCATCGAGTATCTCAACAAGGCGCTTCGCTCCGAGCTGACGGCGATCAGCCAGTACTGGCTGCACTACCGTCTCCAGGCTGACTGGGGCGTCGGCAAGCTGGCGAAAAAGAGCCGGGCCGAGAGCGTCGAGGAGATGCACCACGCCGACAAGCTGATGGACCGCATCATCTTCCTCGAAGGCCACCCGAACCTCCAGACGCTCGATCCGCTGCGGATCGGCGAGAACGTGCGCGAGACGCTGGAATGCGACCTCGCCGCCGAGAAGGACGCGCAGGCGCTCTATTCCGAGGCGCGGAAATACTGCCAGAGCGTCGGCGATTTCGTCTCGATGGCGCTTTTCGAGGCGCTGCTCGAAGATGAGGAAGGCCATATCGACTTCATCGAAACCCAGCTCGGCCTCTTCGACAAGATCGGTGAGGCCAACTACCTGCAGCTCAACGCGGAATCGGCCGACGAAGCCGAATAAGGGCGGCGCGCCGGTCGGAATCGGTTCCGTCGGAGCGGCGGCGCCGGTGTCCAAACGCCCCACCCGGGGCCGGGCGCGCGGCGCCCGCGCCGGTCAGGCACGAGCGGGCGGGGCGGTGAAGGGGCGGCGCGGCGGCGTCGCCCTTTCGCGTCACTGGAGCACGAACTCGGCGTGAATCGCCCCGGCCGCCTTCACCGCGGCGAGAATGTCGATCAGTTGCCGCGTCGAGACGCCGAGCGCATTCAGTCCTTCCACAAGCTCGGCGAGCGACGCCGTGTCGCCGACGATGGCGAGCCCCTCGCCCACCGCCTCCTCGATGCCGACATCGGTGCGCGGCACGACAACCGTTTCGCCCTGCCCGAAGGGCGATGGCTGCGAGACGACCGGCGCCTCCCGGACGCGGAGCGTCAGGTCGCCCTGCGCGATGGCGACGCGACTCACCCGCACCTCGTCGCCAAGGACGACCGTGCCGGAGCGCTGGTCGATCACCACGCGCGCCTTCCGGTCGGTCGCCACCTTGACGTTCTCGATGGTGGCGATGGTCTCGGCCGCGCCGACCGCGCCGATCTCAGCCGCCGCGATGACGACGGTGCCCGAATCCTGCATCTGCGCGACTCGGCGACCCAGCTTGCGATTGATCGCGGCGGCGATGCGCGAGGCGGTGGTGAAATCCGGATCGCGGAGCGCGAGGCGAAGATCGGTCAGCTCGGAAAGCCCGAAGTCGATCTCAAGCTCGACCCGCGCGCCATCCGGGATGGTGCCGCCCGTCGGCACGCCGCGGGTGATCGAGGCGGCCTCCCCCTCGACGGTGACGCCGCCGGCGAGGACCGGCCCCTGCGCCACGGCGTAGATCCGGCCGTCCGCCGCGTTCAGCGGCGTCATGATCAGCGTGCCGCCCCGGAGCGAGGAGGCGTCGCCGATGGCCGAGACCGAGACGTCGATCCGCGATCCGGCGCGCGCGAAGGCGGGCAGGTCCGCGGTGACGAGCACGGCGGCGACGTTCTTCGGGCGGAACTGCTCGCCCGTGACGTTGACGCCGAGCCGCTCGAGCAGGTTCGAGAGCGCCTCTTCCGTGAAGGGCGAATTGCGGATGCCGTCGCCCGTGCCCGGCAGGCCGACCACGAGGCCGTAGCCGACGAGGTCGTTGCCTCGGACCCCGTCGAATTCGACGAGATCCTTGATGCGGACGTCCGCGGCCGAGGCCGGCAGGGCGAGGAGGAGAAGCGCGGCGAGCGCGGCCCGGACACTCATCTCAGGAAGTTCTGCAGCTTGAGGGTCGAGAGACGCGCCGTCACCTCGAAGACGAGGGAGAGCTGGCCTTCGAGCGCGGTGAACTCGTTCGCCGCCTCGAACTGGTCTTTCGAGATGATCGCGTTCCGCGCCTGCTGGAGGAAGGCGTTCTCGCCGGAGAGCCGGGTCTTGGCGACGTCGAGCCGCTCCTCCGAGACGCCGAGAAGGCCGCGCAGATTGATCACCCGGTCGGTCGCGGCGATGCCGCTCTCGCCTGCGACGCGGAGGATGTCGAGCTGCGCGCCGATGTTCGCGCCGGCGAAGGCCCCTTCCGATGCGACCGCCGCAAGGGCCAGGGCGCGAAGCCCGGAGACGAGGTCGGCGTTGTCGGCGCGGAGCGCGAAATCCTCGCGCTGGCCGTCATCGATCTCCGACGCCGAAGCGTTGGTCGTCGAGCCGAGATAGCCGGTCGCGGCGAAGCCGGTCGGGCTGGAGAAATAGGCGTCGACCGCCGCGATCACCGAGGCCGCGTCGGTCGCGGCGGAGGTGGCCGCGAAGATCTGCTGCAGGAGGTCAGGCCCGGTGGCGAGGGCCGGCCCGTCCGTCGCGGCGCCGGAGAAGAGCGTCCGGTCTCCGAAACGCGAGTTGAGCGCGGAGACCGCCTCCTCGAAGGCGCTCCGGGCGGTCTCGGCCTCGGTCAGCGCGGCGCCGACATCGTCCCGCTCGACGGCGGCCAGAAGCGGCACGCCGACGCGCTCCAGCGCCGTCTGCACCCGTTCGAGCGAACTCTGGATGATGCTGGCGCGGGAGATCGCGATGTCGACGTTGATGCGGCGCTGCGCGACCGCCGTAAGCTCGCGCTCGACGCCGAAAAGGCGCGCCGGGTCGCCGCCCGTCGCCGCCACCACATCCGACTTGCGGCCCGAGGTAAGTTCGTCCGAGGCGCGCTGGAAGTTCGCCTGAACTTCCGCGATGAGGCGGGCGTTGCGACCCGAGGAGAGCAGGTCCGGGATGCCGGCGGGAAACATGTCGTCGCTCCTTCTGAGGTCGGAATAGGTTCGGGCGCTCGCCCGGTCAGAGTGAAGTCAGCGTTTCGAGAAGATCGTCGATCACCTGGACGACCCGGGCGTTGGCGGAGAAGGCCTGCTCGACGACGAGGAGGCGCGCCAGTTCCTGATCGGTGTCGACGCCGGTGCGCTCAAGCTCGGCGTCGCCGAACTCGTCGGCCTGGCCGCGGAGATAGGCCGCCTGGCTTTCCTCCGCCGAGGTGCGCGAGAGGAGCGTCGAGGCGAAGTCGGCGGCGAAGCCGGCGGCGCTGCGGCGCCCGCTCAGGAACGTGCCCGAGGGCGCGGTGACGCCGGCGGCGAGCGCGTCCTGGAGGCCGCGGAGGAGGCCCGACACGCCGACATCGCCCTCGACCGCCGCGGCGAGGCCGTCGCGGAGCCGGAAGACCTCGCCGCCCTGCGACGGGTCGACCGAGGGATTGACCGCGATGCGGAGCGAGAGGCCGAGAATGTTGGCCGGCGCGGAGGCGGCGCCGTCATCGGTGAAGAGGCCCGCATCGCCCGGCGCAAGCGTCGGGTCGGCGGCGAGGCCCTGGGTCCGGGTGACAAGGTCCGACGCCAGTTGATCCAGCGCCGCGGTCACTTCCGGGATCGACTTGTCACGAAGCTCGAAGAGCGAGGCGAGCGCGCCGCCATCCATGAAGCCGCGGCCGTCGCCCGTGCCGATCGTCACCGGGTTGCCGTTGACGGTGAGGCCCGAGAGCGCGCCGTTGGCGAGCGTCTTGTCCGGCGTGACCAGCGGCGTCGGCGTGAAGCCGAGCTCGAAGACCTTGCCGTCGAGAAGCTGCTGGCCGTTGGTGCTGAAGATCGCGACTTCGTTGAATTCGCGGCGCACCACCTTGACCGGGATCATCTGCGAGATGTCGTTGATCAGCTGGTCGCGCTGATCCTCCAGCGTCGAGCTGTCGGCGCCGACGACGGTGCGCGCCTTGATCTCGGCGTTGAGCGACTGGATCTTCGTCAGCGTGTCGTTGATCTTCGCCACCTGCTTCGAGATCGTCGTGTCGGTCTCGGTGCGGAGCGCCATCGCCTCGGCGGCGATCCGGTTGATCGCGGCGGAATATCCGCTCGCGGCGTTCACCGCCACATTGAGGAGCTGGCCGCTTTCGGGGGTGTCGGCCGCGGCCGAGAGCGCGCTGTCGAAGGCGTCGGCCGCGGAGGCGAGGCCGACGCCGTCGCCCGGCTCGCCCGCCACCTCGGAGAGCCGTCGCATCGCCTCGGCGATGGTCGCGCGCTGGCCGGCCGCCGCCTCGGCGAGACGGGTCGATTCGGTGAGCGCGGCGTTCGAGAGCCGCGTCACCCCGTCGATCCGCACGCCCGAGCCCTGGCCGCCCAGCGAGACCGGCGAGATCGCGAGATCCCGCCGCGTGTAGCCGGGCGTCAGCGCGTTCGAGACGTTGTTCGAGATCAGTTCCGTCTGGGCGGTGTTGGCGCGCAGCCCGGTGAGGGCGTTCGCCAGTGCGATGGAGAGGGTCATGCCGTCATCCTCCTAGTTGCGCGCCGCCGCCCGTTCGTCAGCGCTTGAGGTTGGTGGTTTCCTGCAGCATTTCGTCGACCGTCCGGATGACGGTCGCGTTCGACGAATAGGCGCGCTGCGTGGTGATGAGCGAGGTGAGCTCTTCGGCGATGTCCGCCGATGAGCCCTCGAGCGCGAAGTTGACGACGCCCGCCGTCGGCCCGTCGCCGGCGTTCCAGAGGAACATGTTGCCGCTCTCCGGCGAGGCCACGAAGGCGCCGTTGTCCACCGCGCGAAGGCCGTTGAGGTTCGGGAAATCGGCGAGCGGGATCTGGTAGAGCGTCCGCACGAAGCCGCCCTCGAAGACGCCCTTCACGAAGCCGTTCTCGTCGATGTCGATGCTCTTCAGCGAGCCGACCGGAGAGCCGTTCTTCGAGATGCCCGTCGGCTGGAACTCGGCCGAGAGCTGCGTCAGGCCGACGATGTCGCCCGGCGTGCCGATGTCCATCTCGATCGGGCCGCCGCCGGTGTTGAAGGTGAAGATGCCGGTCGCGGCGTCGTAGGCGCCGCCGGTCGCGCCGGTGATCGTCGAGATCGAGCCGCCCGCGGTCGAAGAGGTGTCGAACGTGACGACGAAGGTCGCGACCGGGTTCGAGGCCGCGGCCGTCTGGCTGTCGTTGATCGTGACGGTCCACTCGTTCGAGGAGCCCGCGGCCGGGATCGTCGGCGTGAAGCGGATGTCGAGCGACTGGGAGGCCGAGACGTTGTCGAAATATTCGATCGAGAGCGGGATCGGGTCGCCCGAGGCCCCGGCCTTGGCGAGATCCGCCGGCAGGTTGACGCCGAGGCTGATCTTGGTGGTCGGCGCGCCGAGCAGGGCGCCGGAATTGATCACGACCGGCTGAAGGTCGGAGACGGTGTCGCGCGCGAACTGCGGGATCGAGCCGTCACGGTCCGCCGGCCAGCCGAGGAGCGCCAGGCCCGAGGCGGTGCGGAGCACGCCGCTCGCATCCGTGTTGAAGGAGCCGGTCGTGACGAACTGCACCGGCAGCTGCGTGTCGACGTTGGAAAGCGACGAGACCGGCGCGACCGGAAGCAGGCCGCGGCCGCCGATCGCGATGTCGGTGGCGCTGTCGGATGTGATGAGGCCGCCGCGCGCATCCACCTCCCGGAACGAGGTGGCGGTGACGCCGCCGGCGGCGTAGCGGCCGCCGCCCTCCGAAACGACCAGCGCCGAAAACGATGTGTCGACGCGCTTGTAACCCGCGGTCTGCGAGTTCGCGATGTTGTCGGAAATCGTGCCCAGCTTCGACGAATTGACGGTCAACCCGGCGACGCCGGCATTTAGGGAGGACGAGAGCGTCATCGCAGATCCTTCTGTCGCATTTCGCCGCGGCGTTCGCCGGGCGTCCGAATCCGGGCGTCTCCGCCCGCGGCGACAATCGCCGCGTCGGGGTTTCCGGATCGTGAAGCGATAGGAAGGATTCGATACGATGCCGCGGGATCCTGCCGCGCGGCGGCGCCGGCGCTACTGGTCCGAGCGCAGGAGCGTGATCGTGACGCGGCGATTCCGCGGGTCGGTCGGCGCGTCGGGCAGCGCGAGGCTGCGGTCCGCCTCGCCGGTGACGCGCACGAAACGCTCCGGCCCGACGCCCGAACCGGAGAGCGAACGCCGCGCGGCGTCGGCCCGCGCCGAGGAGAGGCGCCAATTGTCCATCTGGCCGCCCTCGGGGAAGGGCGCCGCGTCGGTATGGCCGCTGATCGCGATCTCGTTCGAAACGAGCGAGACGACCTCGCCGATCATCGAGAGGATCGACTGCATCACCCTGGTCGGCCGGTCGGACCCGGCGTCGAAGAGCGGCTGCCCCTCTTTCGAGAAGATGTCGATGACGAGGCCCTCGTCCGTCACGCGCGTGACGATGTGGCTGAGAATCTCGTCGGCCGCGTCGCTCTCGCCGGAGCGGCCGAGAAGCAGCGTCTCGAGTTCGGCGAGATCTTCGGCCGGCTCGCTCGACACCGCGGCGCCCGTCTTGCGCTCCGGCCCCTCGGCGACGTTCGTCTGGCCGCGCGCGCCGCCGACGCCGTCCCGGACCATCTGGTCCTTCGAGAACATCGATTCGCCCATCAGAACGCCGTCGCCGCCGCCGGAAATCGGCGAGATCGGCACGGTGGGCGCGAAGTAGTCGGCGATTCCCTTCCGCTGGCTTTCGGTCGTGGCGTTGAGCAGCCACATCAGAAGGAAGAAGGCCATCATCGCCGTCACGAAGTCGGCGTAGGCCACCTTCCAGGCTCCGCCATGATGACCGGCTTCCTGGACGATCTTCTTGCGCTTGATGATCGGCCGGACATTCGACATAGCCGCGTTGGACATCGCCCCACTCCTCACGCCACACCACGAGGGCCTCTTATCCGGTTGCAGGGCTAAGAAAACGTTGCCCGCGCCGTTGAGGAAATCGAAACCACGAAACCGCTATCCCCAGTGGCGTAGAGCCTTGCGCGGGGAGAGGCATGAGCGTGTCGGATGGTCATGAAGTTCTGCGGCGCAAGGCCACCGGCGGCCGCGTCGGCCGTCCGCCGCTGCGGGATCCGGATTTCATCTCCGATCTCTTCGCGCGGCTTCTGGAGGACCGTCTGAGGACGACGCTTCGTAGCCACGTCGTCGTCACGATCGAGGAAAGCGGCGCCGCACGCCTTTCGGACGCGCTCGCCGCGGTGGAGCCCTCGCCGGCGCTCTACGCCGTCGCGGAGACGCCGACCGGCCGGCTCGGCGCCGTGCTCACCCTCGCCGCCCCGCTGGTTCACCGCGCCGTCGCCTCCTGCACCGGGGCCGAGGCCGCGGCCGGAGCCCAGGACCGCGTGCCGACCGCGATCGACGAGGCGCTGGTCGCGCCGATGATCGAGGACATCATCGACTGTTTCGAGCGCGCCATCGTTTCCGGCCCGCGGCCGGCCGGCGGCGTCGCGCTGAAGTTCGTCCGCTTCGTGCGGAAGACTTCCTCGCTCGCCGAGGCGCCGGATGCGGTGGACACGCTCACGCTCCGATTCGGCGTCGCCTTCGGCGGCTACGAGAGCGAGCAGATCACGCTGATCATCCCGCTCGGGGCGCTCGACATCTACCGCGCCGCCGAGAAGACGGAGGCGAAGCGCCGCTCGCCCTTCGGCCAGCGGAGCGCCGCGGGCGAGCTTTGGGCGAGCGCCATGATCTCGGCCGCCAACATCGCCCGCTTCCGCCTCGTCGGCGTGCTCGCGGAACTCACCATGACGGTCGGCGAGGTCGAGGCGCTGGCGCCGGGAGACGTGCTCGAATTGCCGGCCTCCGGCCTTGAGGACGTCCGCCTCCGGATCGACAAGCCGGGCGGCGTCGCCGGCGAGCCGGACCTGGCCGAGGCCTCGCTCGGCGCCGCGGGCCACCGCCGCGCGCTCCGCATCGTCGAGCCGCCGGCCGAGGCGCTGATCGAATCGCTGCAGCCCTACATCCTCGCCGCCGCCGAATAGCGCGATCCGGCGGGCCGGCGCCCGCCGCTTTCGCACGGGTGGAAATTTCATGCTTGAAATATCTCCCCGGCGCGTTAGCGTGACCCCGTCGACTCGAAAGGGAGGAGACGGGCGTGAAGATCGCATGTCTCGGCGGCGGCCCCGCAGGGCTCTACTTCGCCATCTCAATGAAGCTCCGGCGCCCCGACGCCGAGATCGTCGTGATCGAGCGCAACCGGCCGGACGACACGTTCGGCTGGGGCGTCGTCCTCTCGGAGGAGACGCTGCGCAATCTCGAATCGAATGACGCTAGAAGCGCGGCCGCGATCCGCGCGCATTTCGCCTATTGGGACGACATCGCCGTCATCCATGACGGCCATCGCACCGTCTCGGGCGGGCACGGCTTCTGCGGCATCGGCCGGATGCGGCTTCTCCTCCTCCTCCAGGCGCGCGCCCGCGAGCTCGGCGTCGAGCTTCGCTTCGAGACCGAAGTGGAAAGCGCGGCGGATTATGCGAAAGACTACGACATCGTCGTCGCCGCGGACGGGCTGAATTCCCGCACCCGCACGGAGTTCGCCGAAACCTTCCGGCCGGACATCGACCTCCGGAAGCTGAAGTTCTGCTGGCTCGGCACGAAGGCGAAGTTCGACGACGCCTTCACCTTCATCTTCGAGAAGACGGAGAAGGGCTGGGTCTGGGCGCACGCCTACCAGTTCGACGACGAGACGGCGACCTTCATCGTCGAATGCTCGCAGCAGACCTGGGAGGCCTACGGCTTCGGCGAGATGAGCCAGGACGAGAGCGTCGCGACCTGCGAGCGCATCTTCGCCAGGCATCTCGGCGGCCATGCGCTGATGTCGAACGCGCGGCACCTCCGCGGCTCCGCCTGGCTGAACTTCCCCCGCGTCCTCTGCGAGCGCTGGCACCACGGCAACATCGTGCTGATGGGCGACGCCGCCGCGACCGCGCATTTCTCCATCGGCTCGGGCTCCAAGCTGGCGCTCGAGAGCGCGGCGGCGCTGGCCGAGTACCTCACCACCGAGCCCACCATCGAAGCCGCCTTCTCGCGCTATCAGGACGAGCGGCGCGTCGAGGTGCTGAAGCTCCAGTCTGCGGCCCGCAACTCGATGGAATGGTTCGAGGAGGTGGAGCGCTATCTCCACCTCGCGCCCGAGCAGTTCGCCTATTCGCTCCTCACCCGCTCGCAGCGGATCAGCCACGAGAACCTGCGCCTGAGGGACGCGAAATGGCTCGAGGCGGAAGAGCGCTGGTTCCAGGAGCGCGCCGGCCTCGGGGCCAACGCGCCGGCCCGTCGGCCGATGTTCGCGCCCTTCCGGCTCCGCGACATGACGCTGAAGAACCGGATCGTCGTCTCGCCGATGGCCCAGTACAAGGCGAAGGACGGAACGCCGACCGACTGGCACCTCGTCCATCTCGGAGAGCGCGCGAAGGGCGGCGCCGGCCTCGTCTACACCGAGATGACCTGCGTCTCGGCCGAGGGCCGCATTACCCCCGGCTGCCCCGGCCTCTATGCACCGGAGCACGAGGCGGCCTGGGCGCGAATCGTCGATTTCGTCCACGCCGAGACGGACGCGAAGATCTGCTGCCAGATCGGCCATTCGGGCCGGAAGGGCTCCACCCAGCTCGGCTGGGAGGAGATGGACGCGCCGCTGAAATCCGGCAACTGGCCGCTCCTCGCCCCCTCCGCTCTGCCCTGGTCGCCCCGGAACGCGACGCCGAAGGCGATGGACCGGGCCGACATGGACCGGGTGACGGCCGAGTTCGTCGCCGCGACGGAAATGGCCGCCCGCGCCGGCTTCGACATGGTCGAGCTTCACGCCGCGCACGGCTATCTCGTCTCCTCCTTCATCTCGCCGGCCTCGAACCTCCGGACCGACGAATATGGCGGGCCGCTGGAGAACCGGATGCGATGGCCGCTCGAAGTCTTCCGCGCCATGCGCGCCGCCTGGCAGGCGGAAAAGCCGATCTCCGTCCGCATCTCGGCGAACGACTGGCTCGGCGAGGCGGGCGTCACGCCCGAGGAGGCGGTGGAGATCGCCCGCATGTTCCATGCGGCCGGGGCCGACATCATCGACGTCTCCGCCGGGCAGACCTCGATTGAGGCCAAGCCGGTCTACGGCCGCATGTTCCAGACCCCGTTCTCCGACCGGATCCGCAACGAGACGGGCGTCGCAACAATGGCCGTCGGCAACATCTACGAGCCCGACCACGCCAACTCGATCCTGATGGCCGGGCGCGCGGACCTTGTCTGCCTTGCGCGGCCCCACCTCTCCAATCCTTACTGGACGCTCCACGCCGCCACCCAGCTCGGCGACGAGGCGGAGCCATGGCCCCTTCCCTACCTCGCGGGGCGGGACCAGATGCGCCGCCTCGCCGAGCGCGCAGACACGATAGGGAACGTCTGATGACCGATCTTCACGCCGATCTGACCGGAAAGCGCGCCTTCGTCACCGGAGGCGGAACCGGCATCGGCGCCGCCATCGCCCTCGCCCTCGCCGACGCCGGCGCGGAAGTGATCATCACCGGCCGCCGCGAGGGCCCGCTCGCAGAGATCGCCGCGAAATCGGACCGGATCTCCTGGAAGCTGATGGACGTGACGAACGAGAGCGAGGTGATGGACGTGATTCAGGCCGCCGGCCGGATCGACATCATGGTCCCCAACGCCGGCATCGCCGAGACCGCCCCGATCCACAAGACCACCATCGACTTCTGGCGGAAGGTGCAGGCGACGAATGTCGAGGGCGTGCTCTACTGCGTCCGCGAGGCGCTGAAGCCGATGGCGGAGCGCGGCTGGGGCCGGATCATCATCGTCTCCTCCATCGCCGGGCTTTCGGGCTTCGCCTATGGCGGCGCCTATTGCGCCTCGAAGCACGCCGTGCTCGGCCTGATGAAATGCGCCGCCGACGAGGTGCTGAAGACCGGCGTCACGGTCAACGCGCTCTGCCCTGGTTATGTCGCGACGCCGATCATCGACCGCTCCATCGAGAACATGACCGGCAAGGCCAAGATCAGCGCCGACCAGGCGCTCGACCACCTGAAGAACGTCAACCCGTTCGGCCGGCTGATCGAGCCCGACGAGGTCGCCGCCGCGGCGCTCTGGCTCTGCGGGCCGGGCTCGGGCGCGGTGACGGCGCAGGCGATCCCGATTTCCGGGGGGCGCGTGTGAGCGACGCCGCCCCTTCCGGCGCCTCGAAGGCGCGGCTCCGGCTCTGGCTGCGGATGCTGAAGGCGACCCGCGCCATCGAGTCGGAACTGCGCGAGAAGCTCAGGGAGGAGCACGGCTCCACCCTGCCCCGCTTCGACGTGATGGCGGCGCTGCAACGGAACCCGTCTGGCCTGCGGATGAGCGCGCTTTCGGCCGCACTCCGCGTCTCCAACGGCAACGTCACCGGCATCGTCGAGCGGCTCGCCGCCGAGGGGCTGGTTGAGCGCCGCGCCGTGGAGGGGGACCGGCGGGCCGCCGAGGTCCGCCTCACCGAGGCCGGCCAGGCCGCCTTCGCCCGGATGGCCGCGGCGCATGAAGGATGGATCGACGACCTCCTCGAAGGGGTCGGCGCGGAGGAGGCGGAGGCGCTAAGCCACCGGCTCGACACGATAGCGAAACGGGGGGGCGCGTGACCGCGATCCGGGAGACCGAACCGAAACATTTCCGCCTCCGCTTCGAGGGGGACGTCGCGATCGTCCAGCTCGACCGGCCGGAGCGGAAGAACCCGCTGACCTTCGAGAGCTATGCGGAGCTGCGGGACTGGTTCCGCGCGCTCCACTACGCCGAGGATGTGGGCGCGGTCGTCTTCGCCTCGAACGGCGGCAACTTCTGCTCCGGCGGCGACGTGCATGACATCATCGGCCCGCTCCTGAAGATGGACATGAAGGCGCTGATGCGTTTCACCCGGATGACCGGCGATCTGGTGAAGGCGATGGTCGGCTGCGGCAAGCCGGTGATCTCCGCCATCGACGGGATCTGCGCCGGCGCCGGCGCCATCGTCGCCATGGCCTCCGACATCCGCTACGCGACGCCGGAGGCGAAGGTCGCCTTCCTCTTCACCCGCGTCGGCCTCGCCGGCTGCGACATGGGCGCCTGCGCCATCCTGCCCCGCATCATCGGCCAGGGCCGTGCGGCGGAACTGCTCTATTCCGGCCGGGCGATGTCGGCCACGGAAGGCCACGCCTGGGGCTTCCACAACCGGCTTGTCGAGGCTGGGGCGCTGGAGGCCGAAGCCGTCGCCTTCGCGCAGAAGCTCGCCGAGGGCCCTCGTTTCGGCCACATGATGACCAAGACCATGCTGGCGCAGGAATGGTCGATGTCGATCGAGCAGGCGATCGAGGCCGAGGCGCAGGCGCGGGCGATATGCATGCAGACCCGCGACTTCCAGCGCGCCTACGATGCGTTCGTCG
>CALFYQ010000415.1 GCA_937952085.1 uncultured Paracoccaceae bacterium
CCGCCCCCTTCGGTCGGCGCGAAGGCGATGTCGAAGCCGCCTTCCGGGGGCGCGGCGCCGGCGGCGCGGGCGAGCGCGACCGAGAGCGCCGGCGTCGAGCGGCCGCGGATCTCCCGCGGCGGCGGCACCCCGCGGGAGATCTTGTTGTAAGGGTCCTGCAAGAGCGTCGCCTGCGCCGTCAGCGCCTCTTCGGTGAAGGCGGCGAGGAAATCGGATTGCTGGGTGGTGAGCCCGTCATATTCGTCCGCCGTCACCACGATCACCGGCGCGCCGTCGCCGGCGGCGATGGCGTCGAGCAGCGCCCAGTCCTTCTCCTGTTCGGTCGGCTGGTCGAAGAGAAGGTCGATGCCGATGGCCGCGGGCTTCAGCGCCTTCAGCGAGTTGACGAGATCGGCAAGAAAGCCCCGGTCGATCGGCGAGCGATAGGGGAATTGCGCCAGCGTCGTCTCCTCGATGACGATGAGGGCGATGTCGTCCCGCGTCGGAATCGGCGCGGCGAAGAGGGCGTGGACGAGATCCCGCGCCCGCGCCTCGGCGGCGGCGAGCGGCGAGACGGCGCGGAACGCGGCGAAGACGAGGAACGCGACCAGGAGCGCGGCCCCGAGCGCCGGCAACGGTTTCGTCACCGCCAGTCCCCGATCAGGAGGAAGTTGGCCCAGAGGAAGGGCGCGGCGGTGGCCGGGTCCGCGATCAGCGCGGCCTGCGCGCGGCGGAGCGCCTCGGCCCGGCCGGCGCCCTCGGCGAGCGCCTCGTAGAAGAGCGACATCAGCCGCGCCGTCGCCGCATCCTCCGCCGGCCAGAGCGAGGCGAGAACGGAGCGCGCGCCGGAGCGGAAGCCGACCCCGGCGAGGCCGAGCGGCGCCTTCTCCGCCGCGGCGCCGCCGACATCGGCGGCGGTCGAGCAGGCGGATAGCGTGAGGAGATCCACCGGCGCGCCGGCCTGCACCGCGCGGGCGCGCATCGTCGCCTCGAGCCGCGTCACGTCGAGCCTGCCGTCGGTGGTGAGGATGAAGTTCTCGGAAGGCGTGGCGCCGAACTCGGCATGGGTGGCGATGTGGACGACGCCGTAGGGCCGGCGGGCGATCTCCGAGGCGAGCACGTCGGCGCGGAAATCCTGCCCTTCGAGCACGTCGGCGCCGAGCGTCGCGGCGACGTTGGCGAGCTCCTGCGGCACGGCGGTCAGCGGCGCGTAGCCCTGCCCCACCTCCTCCGCTCCGGCGACCAGCGCCGGCGCCTCGGCGAGCTGGTGGCGCCCCTCCTCGACGAGGCCGAGGCCGCGGATCGTCGCCAGGCCGACCTTCTCGCCGAGCCAGCGGGAACCGTCCCAGAGCGTGGCGAAGGGGAGGGAGCGGAGCGGGCCGTCCGGCGCGATCACCAGCGTCTCGGCCGTCGCCAGTTCCGGCTCCAGCGGCCGGATCAGCGCGTCGTAGAGCGCGGCGGCGGGCTCCGGCGCGCCGTCGAGCCGGAGGTCGATGACATAACGGAGCTTGGTGATCTCGCGGCGGAGGTCGTCCCGGCCGAGCGGCGCGACATAGCCGCCGATCCGGCCGGCCGAGGCCCAAACGATCTCGGTCCGGTCCTCGAAAACGATCGGGTAGAGCGCGATGGCCCCGGCGCCGAGCGTTTCGGCCGGGGCGACGGCGCCGCGGGCCGGAGCGCAGCGCTCGGCGAAATAGTCGTCCACCTCGTCGAGCTTCAGGTC
>CALFYQ010000416.1 GCA_937952085.1 uncultured Paracoccaceae bacterium
GGCGAAGGCGATGCGCGCGATCATCGAGGGCTACTATCGCCTTCTGAAATTTCTCCTGACGCTCCTGATGGCGGCCCTCATCGTGCCGGTGGCGATGCAGGTGCTCTCCCGCTATGGCGGGATCATCCCCCGCTACATCTGGACGGAGGAGATCGCCCGCTTCTGCTTCGTATGGATCATCCTCATCGGCGCGATGATCGCGGTGCGGGACGGCACCCATTTCGACGTGGACGTGGTGCCCCACAGCGCCAGCCGGAAGGTGGAGTTCATGGGCCGGCTGATCGTCCGCATCGCGATCCTCGCCATGGCCTTCTCCTTTATCTGGTGGGGCTGGGATTTCGGGATTCTCGGCTCCCGCCAGGTCTCCGAGATCTTCGGCCTGCCGATGGTGACGATCTACGCCGCCTGGCCGATCGCCGGCGCGACCTGGGTGATCTTCACGCTGGAGAAGATCGTCGACGACTGGAAATGGTTGAAGGAAGGAGCGCCTCGTGGGGCCTGGTGAAGTCGCGGCGATCCTGTTCGGGACCTTCGCCATCCTCGTGATCCTGCGGGTGCCGGTGGCGTTCGCGCTCGGCCTCGCGGTCGTGCCCGTCTTCTTCATCGAAGACCGGCTGACCCCGGTCCTGCTGATGCGGGAGATGTTCAAGAGCTACAACGCTTTCGTCCTCCTTGCGGTGCCGTTCTTCCTGCTGGCGGCGAACCTGATGAACTCCTCCGGCATCACCGACCGGCTGATCCGCTTCGCGCGGAGCCTGGTCGGCCACCTGCCGGGCGGGCTCGGCCATGTGAACGTGGTCGTCTCGATGCTCTTCGCCGGCATCTCCGGCAGCTCCACCGCCGACGCCGCGGGCATCGGCTCCCTCCTCATCCCGCAGATGCGGAAGGAGGGCTACGACACCTCCTTCGCGGTCGCCATCACCGCCTGTTCGAGCGTGATGGGCGTCATCATCCCGCCGTCGATCCTGATGGTGGTCTGGGGCGGGCTGATGTCGGTCTCGATCGGCGGGCTTTTCCTCGCCGGCGTGCTGCCGGGCGTGCTGATCGCCGGCTCGCAGATGCTGACCGTCTACATCTACGCCAAGCGGCGGGGCTATCCGGTCCATGCCCGTTCGACCTTCATCGAACTGATGGTGGCGGCCGGCGGCGCCTCGCTGGCGCTGATGACGCCGCTCATCATCGTCGGCGGCATCGTCGGCGGCTTCTTCACGCCGACCGAGGCCTCGGTCGTGGCGGTGCTCTATGCCGGCGTGCTGGGCGTCGCGGTCTATCGGAGCGTGAAGCCGCGGGAGATTCCGGGCGTGCTCTACGACAGCGCGCGGTTCGCGGCGATCTCGCTCTTTTGCATCGGCACCGCCTCGGCCTTCGGCTGGTGCCTCGCCTATTTCAAGATCCCTGCCGCGCTGGTCGGGCAGATCGAGGCGATG
This sequence comes from uncultured Paracoccaceae bacterium, assembly GCA_937952085.1. Taxonomy (GTDB): domain Bacteria; phylum Pseudomonadota; class Alphaproteobacteria; order Rhodobacterales; family Rhodobacteraceae; genus Pikeienuella. The sequence continues at coordinate 1,428 of CALFYQ010000416.1, forward strand.
GGGCTCGGCCTCATCGGCACCGGCATCATGGCGGCGGTGGCCTTCCTCATCATCGGCATGTTCATCGACGCGATCCCGGCCATCATCATCCTCGGCACGGTGCTCTATCCGGTGACGGCGCATGTCGGGATGCACCCGATCCATTTCGCCATCATCGGCGTCGTCAGCCTCGCCTTCGGGCTCGTCACGCCGCCCTACGGGCTCTGCCTGCTGATCGCCGCCTCGATCGGGCAGATACGGCTGATCGACGCGCTGCGCGACGTGGCGGTGATCCTCCTGCCGATGCTCGGCGTGCTTCTCCTCATCATCCTCGCGCCCGACGTGATCCTGGCGCTGCCGCGCTGGATCATGCCGAACTTCATCGAGTAGCGGGATCAGCCGCCGGAGAGGAGCCGCTCGCGGAGCGCGTCGAGTTCGGCCGGGTCGAGGCCGATGTCGCGGAGATAGCCCTCGATGGAGCCGTGGCGGCGCGCGAGATGGTCGAGCGCCGCCTCCATCGTCTCGGCGTCGCAGGCGAGAAAGCGCGCGTGGACCTCGACATCGCCGCCCTCGGCCCGGGTCCGCTCCAGAAGCGCGATGCGGAGCGGCGCGATCAGCGGGGCGGTGAGGGCGTAGTCCGCGACGATCTCCTCCCGCGCGACGCCGACCGCGCCGAGGATCAGCGCGGCGACGAGGCCGGTCCGGTCCTTGCCAGCGGTGCAATGGAAGATCGCGGGGCCTTCCGGCGCGGCGGCGATGGTGGCGAGGATCTCGCGGAGCGCGTCGCCGCGGCCGGTGAGCGCGGCCTGGTAGAAGTCGAGCAGCGGGTTCTCTGTCGCGCCGCCGCGGCGGATCGCGGGGGCGAGGTCGTCGAAGACCGGCATGTGGTGATAGGCGACGCCCTCGGTCGCCGCGAAGGGGTTCGGCCCCTCGGCGAGTTCGGCGGCGGAGCGAAGGTCCACCACCGCGCTCAACCCCTCGGCCCGCAGCGCGGCCGCGCCTTCGGGCCCGAGCCGGTGCAGCCCGTCGCCCCGGAGCACGCGGCGCCAGACCGTCTCCTTCCCGTCCTCGGTGCGGTAGCCGCCGAGATCGCGGATGTTGTGGACGCCTTCGACGGCGAGGCGGCGGCGGGGATGAAGGTCCAGCATCACCGGAACGCCCTCAGCCGCATTTCGGGCAGCACCGCCAGTTCCCGCCGCTCCGGCGAGAGCGGCACGAAGGCGACCGAGAAGCCGCCCTCGCGCACGAAGCACATGCCGATGCTGGTGCCCTCGACGATCCGCATGTCCCGCGTCTCCAGCACGTCGACCGTGGAGTTGAGGCCCATGCAGGTGACGACCGGCACGCCGCGCCAGTGATGCACCGCGTCGAGATGGACGTGGCCGGAGAGGATGGCCACCACCCCCTTGCCCTCGACGGCGTTCCCGAACCGCTCGGTGCTGGCGGCGTCGAGGCTGGCCCAGGGAAGCGTGCGCTCGCCGAGCCGCGGCGGGTGATGCGCGACGACGAGCTTCGGCAGCCCAGGGTGCTTCGCCAGCGCGGATTCGAGGAAGGCTATCTGGCTCTCGTCGAGCCGCCCGGCCACCTGCCCCGGCACCAGCGTGTCGAGCGTGACGACATGGAGGCCGGAGACCACCATTTCATGCTGATAGGGCGCGTCGGAGGCGCCGCCGCTGAAGACCTCGTGGAACGGGCCGCGCTTGTCATGGTTGCCGAGCGCAAGCGCGAGGGGGACCTTCACCTCGGCGAGGATCTCCTTCACCAGGCCGTAGGAGAGCGCGTCGCCGATATTGGTGAGATCGCCGCTGGCGACGACGAGGTCGGGCGCGGGGTCCATCGCGTTGACGATGGCGACCGCCTTCTTCAGCGCGCCGGTCGTATCCGTCCTGAGCGACTGGTCCCGCGAGTCGGGGTGCGAGACATGGAGATCGGTCAGGTGGACGATGCGCGTCATGCGATACCTGCGGCTTGCAACAAGGCTTTCGTATAGGCCTCGCGGGGGCGGGAGAGCACCTCCTCCGACGGACCTTCCTCGACGACGCGGCCGCGCCGGAGGACGAGTATCCGGTCCGAGATGGAGCCCACCACGGCGAGGTCGTGGCTGACGAACAATATCGCGAGGCCGAGCCGCTCCTGCAAGTCCATGAGAAGGTTCAGGATCTGCGCCTGCACGGAAACGTCGAGGGCGGAGACGGCCTCGTCGGCCACCAGAAGCGCCGGCCGGGTGACGATGGCGCGGGCGATGGCGACGCGCTGGCGCTGCCCGCCGGAGAATTCGTGCGGATAGCGCGCGGCGTCGGAGGGGCGGAGCCCGACTTCGGCCAGCGCCTCGGCGACCTTCGCGGCCGCGCCCTCGCCCCGCCCCGCCGCGCGGAGCGGCTCGGCGATCGACCAGCCGACGGTGCGGCGCGGATCGAGGCTGCCGTAAGGGTCCTGGAACACCATCTGGAATCGCGGCCGGAGGGCGCGGAACTCGGGGCCGGAAAGGCCCGCGAGATCGCGCCCCTCGAAGGCGACGCGGCCGGCATCGGGCGCCTCGAAGGCCATGACCATGCGCGAGAGGGTGGACTTGCCGGAGCCCGACTCGCCGACGATCGCCAGCGTCTCGCCGGGCGCGAGGGAGAGCGAGACGCCGTCCACCGCGACGAGGCTTTCGCGCGGCGCGAGGAGCCGGCGGCGCGGCAGCGGGTAACGGCGGGTCACGGCCTCGACGGAAAGGAGCGTCACGCCGCGCCCTCCGCCGCCAGCCAGCAGCGCGCGCCTTCATGCGCCGGCGGGCGCTCCGCCGCGCAGCGGGCGATCTCCACCGGGCAGCGGCCGGAAAAGCGACACCCGGGGGGGAGAAGATCGAGCGGCGGCACCGTGCCGGGGATGGTCGGCAGGCGCCTGCGCGGCGCGCCGGGGCGGCGGAAATCCCCGACGCTCGGCCGGGCGGCGAGCAGGCCGCGCGTGTAGGGGTGGCGCGGCGCGGCGAGGACGGCCTCCGTCTCCCCGCGCTCCACCACGTCGCCGCCATACATGACGAGGATCTCCCGCGTGGCGCGGGCCACCGCGGCGAGGTCGTGGCTGATGAAGAGGAGCGCCATGCCCCGCTCCTCCGAGAGCCGGACCAGAAGCTCGATGACGCGGAGCGCCACCTCGGCGTCGAGCGCGGTGGTCGGCTCGTCAGCGATCAGCAGCATCGGGTCGCAGGCGAGGGCGAGGGCGATGAGCACGCGCTGGCGCTGGCCGCCCGAAAGCTCATGCGGGAACTGCATCGCCTTCGCCTCGGGCTCCGGCAACTCCACCTCGCGAAAGAGCGCGAGGGCGCGGGCGCGGGCCTCCGAACGCGAGAGGCCCCGATGGACGAGAAGCGGCTCCATCACCGTTTCGCCGACGCGCTTCAGCGGGTTGAGCGCCGACATCGGCTCCTGGAAGATCATCGCGACGCGCCGGGCGCGGAGCCGCTCCCACACCCGCTCCCGCGCGCCGGCCATCTCCACGCCGTCGACGGTGAGCGAGCCGGTCACTTCGGCGGCGTCGGGCGCCATGCCCATCAGCGAGAGGCCGAGCATCGACTTGCCGGAGCCCGACTCGCCGACGACGCCGATCCGCGCGCCGGGGGCGATCGAAAGGCTCGCCTCGCGGAGCGCGAGGGCCGGGCCGAAGCCGACGGAAAGGGCGCGCGCCTCGATCATCGGGCGCGGGCCAGCCGGGGGTCGGTCGCGTCGCGGAGCCCGTCGCCGAGGAGCGAGAAGCCGAGGACGGCGGCGACGATGCAGAGGCCGGGATAGATCGCAAGTTGCGGCGCCTGGTACATCAGCGTCTGCGCCTCGGAGAGCATCCGGCCCCAGGAGGGCGCCGGCGGCTGCGCGCCAAGCCCGAGATAGGAGAGCGCCGCCTCGGCGAGGATCGCCACGGCGAATTCGATGGTGGCCTGCACGATCACCGGCGCCGCGATGTTCGGCAGGATGTGGTCGCGCGAGATGGCGAAGCGGCCGAGCCCGGCGGCGCGGGCGGCGAGCACGTATTCCCGCGTCCAGATCTGGTTCGCCGAGGCGCGGGCGACGCGGGCGAAGATCGGGATGTTGATGAAGGCGATGGCCGCCACCGCGTTCCAGAGCGAGGGGCCGAGCGAAGCCGCCAGCATGATCGCGAAGAGAAGCGCCGGGAAGGCGAAGCCGATATCGGCGACGCGCATGATCGCCTCCTCCACCAGCCCGCCGAGCGCCGCCGCGGTGAGCCCGAGCGCGACGCCGATGGTCCCGCCCACGAGGACGGAGATGAGCGCCACCGTCATCGAGTTCCGCGCCGCGACCATGAGCTGGGAGAGGACGTCCCGCCCGAGCTGGTCGGAGCCGAGCCAGTGCGCGAGGCTCGGCCCCTGGAACTTGCCGCGGACGTTCAGCACGGCGTGGTCGTAGGGCGTCCAGACCAGGGAGAGCGCGGCGACCCCGACGACGAGCGCGACGAGGACGCCGCCGATCAGGAGGTTGGGCGCGACCCGCTTCACGAGCGCGCCTTCAGCCGCGGATCGATCGCGAGATAGAGGAGATCGACGACGAAATTCGCCGTCACCACGATGGCGGCGAAGAGGGTGACGAGGGCCTGAACGGTCGGCAGATCCCGGTTCGAGATGGCCTGGAAGACGAGGCGGCCGAGGCCGGGGAGGTAGAAGACGTTCTCGATCACGATGGTGCCCGTCACCAGCGCGGCGAACTGCATCCCGACAATGGTGACGATGGGGATGAGCGCGTTCGGCAGCACATGGCGCCAGAGCACCCGGCGGCGGGAGAAGCCGGCGGCGCGCGCGGTGCGCACATAGTCGAGCCGCATCACCTCGAGCGCGGAGGAGCGGGTGACGCGGGCGAGGACGGCGGACTGCACCAGCGCCAGCGAGACGGTCGGCAGGATCAGCGCGCGGGCAGCCGCCGCCGGCTCCTCCCAGCCCGGAAAGCCGCCGGGCGGCAGCCAGCGGAGCGTGACGGCGAAGAGCAGGACGAGCAGCATCGAGAGCCAGAAGGCCGGCACCGCGACGCCGATCTGGCTGAGGAACATCACCGCCCAGTCCCCCGCCCGGCCCCGGTTCGCGGCGGCGGCGATCCCGAGCGCCAGCGCGGCGGCGACGGTGACGACCATGCCGGAGACGGCGAGCGAGACGGTCAGCGGCAGACGCTCGGCGATGAGGCCCGAGACCGGCACGCCGAAGGAATGGCTGACGCCAAAATCGCCGGTCAGCGCAGCGCCGACCCAGTGGAGGTAACGGATCAGCGGCGGGTCGTTCAGCCCAAGCTCGGCGCGGAGCGCGGCGAGCGCGTCGTCGGTCGCGTCGAGCCCGAGGATGGTGAGCGCCGGATCCCCCGGCAGGATGTTCATGGCCGCAAAGACGACCACCGACACCGCGAAGAGCGTCAGGACGAAGCCGAGCGTGCGGCGGATGAGGAGATAGGCCATGGCGGGCGCGAGATGGGCCGCGCCCGGCCGCGAAGCCGGGCGCGCATTCCGGGGCTCAGTTCACCTTTACTCCCGCAAGCGGCTGGAAGAGCACCGCGCGAGACGGCCAGAAGCCCGAGACGCCCTTCTTGTAGACGCCGAGCTGCGGCAGCTGGAACAGGAAGCCATGGACGGCGTTCTCGGTGAGGTAGCGCTGCGCCTCGCCCTCGAGCTTGTACCGCGCCTCCGGGTCGACCTCGCCGCTGATCTTGTCCCAGAGCTCGGTGAACTTCGGATCGTCGTAGCCGTAGAAGTAGTTCGGGCCCCGCGCGAAGTTGCCGAGATCGTTCGGCGAGGTGTGCGCGATGATGGTCATGTCGTAGTTCTTCTTCTTGTAGACCTCGTCGAGCCAGAAGCCCCATTCCACCGTCTCGACCTTGGCGTCGATGCCGGCCTCGGCGAGTTCGGCCTGAATGATCTCGGCCGAGCGGGTGGCGTAGGGGAACGGGGGGACGCGGATCGTCATGGTCGAGCCGCCGACACCGGCCTCCTCGAACATCGCCTTGGCCTTGGCCGCGTCATGCGGGTAGGCGCCCGTCAGGTCGACATAGGCCGGCCCGTGCGGCGGGTAGAAGCTGCCGATCGGCACGGCGCGGCCATACATGGCGCCGTCGATGATCTCCTCCCGGTCGATGGCGGTGCTGACCGCCTTGCGCACGCGGATGTCGTTGAAGGGGGGCTTCGAGTTGTTCATGGCGAGGATCACCTCGCCCTCGGTCGAGCCGACCACGACGTTGAAGCGCGGATCGGCCTCGAACTGCGGCAGGATTTCCGGAGCCGGGAAGCCGGGGAAGGCGTCGATCTCGTCGGCGAGAAGCGCGGCGGTCGCGGCCGCCGCGTCGGCGATGAACTTGAACTCCACCTTGTCGAGGGAGACATCGGCGGAGCCGCGGTAGTCCGGGTTCTTCGCCAGCACCAGCTTGTCGCCGCGGGTCCAGCTGTCGAACTTGAAGGCACCGGTGCCGACCGGGTTGGTGTTGTTCGTCTCGACCGATTCCGGCCCGACGATGGAGGCGTCGCCCTGCGCCATGTTGAAGAGGAAGAAGGCGTCCTTCCCCTTCAGCTTGATCGCGACCGTCATCGGGTCGACGACCGTGACGCTCTCGATCGGCTTGAAATAGCCCTTGGACGGGTTGACCGAGTTCTCGGCCATCGCGCGGTCGAAGGAGAACTTCACGTCCTCGGCGTCGAAGGTCGTGCCGTCGTGGAACTTCACGCCCTCGACGAGCGAGAATGTGTAGGTGAGCCCGTCCTCGGAGACGGTCCAGCTTTTCGCGAGCTGCGGCAGCACCTCGCCGGCCTCGTTCACGGTGGTGAGCGATTCGAAGAGGTTCTGCGTCAGCATCCCGTCGATCGAGGCGGTGGCGTCCGCCGTCGGGTCGAGCGAGGTCGGCTCCTGCTGGAGGCCGATGACGATCTTCGATTCCGCCGCGGCCGCGGCGGCCGAAAGGGCGGCGGCGATCGCCAGCGCGGAGGCGGCGAGGCCGCGTATCAGGGTCGTTCGGGGCATGGTGCGCTTCCTCCGTGAAATGGGGCGGGGCGGGATTGGCCGAAAAGCTCAGCCGGCACGGCGAACTTTGCGTGACAGTTTGATGACAGGTCAACGGGCCGCAGGCGATTGGTTCGGGATCGGCGGGGGCGGGCGAAGCCTTTGCGCTGCCGCCGCCGGGACAAGAGCGCGCCCCCCTCCCGGACCGTGCGACCGACACGGGCCGCGCCCGCCCCACCAAGCGGGCGGGCGCGTACCTTCGCGCAAGCTTCGGCCCGTGCAGGGCGACCACGCCCGTCACTGCGCGATCCGGACATGCGCCGCCCGCCGCGCCGGGCTAGAGTGCCGGCCGGGAGGACGCCATGACCCTCAACATCCGGCGCTGGGACCGTCGCAAGGACGGCGGCCTTGCCTTCACCGAGCTTGGCTGCGGCACCGCGCCGCTCGGCAACCTTTACCGTGCGGTCCCCGACCGCGAGGCGCAGGAGACCCTCGACGCCGCCTGGGCCGCCGGGCTCCGCCATTTCGACACCGCGCCGCTCTACGGCTTCGGCCTCGCCGAGACGCGGCTCGGCCGGCTCCTACGCGGCAAACCGCGAGACGAGTATGTCCTCTCCACCAAGGTCGGCCGCTATCTCCGGGCCTGCGCGCCGGGCGAGGAACGCGACGGCGTCGGCAAGTTCTTCGACACGCCGGCGCGGAAGGAAGTCTACGATTACGGCTATGACGGCGTGCTCCGCGCTTTCGAGCAATCGCTGGAGCGGCTCGGCGCGGACCGGGTGGACATCCTCTATGTCCATGACATCGACATCTCCAACCACGGCTCGCAGGCGGCGCTCGATGCGAAGCTGGCCGAGTTCATGGCGGGCGGCTACCGCGCGCTGGCGCGGCTTCGCGACGAGGGCGTAGTGCGCGCCATCGGCGGCGGCGTGAACGAGTGGGAGCCCTGCCAGTGGCTCGCCGAGCGGGGGGAGTTCGACCTCTTCCTCCTCGCCGGGCGCTACACGCTCTTGGAGCAGGAGGCGCTGACGAGCTTCCTGCCGCTCGCCGCGAAGCAGGGCGTCGGCATCGTCATCGGCGGGCCCTACAATTCCGGCGTGCTGGCGACCGGGCCGAAGCCGGGCGCCTTCTACAACTACGCCCCGGCGCCGCCCGAGATCCTCGCCCGCGTCGGCCGGATCGAGGCGGTCTGCGCCCGGCACGGGGTGAAGCTGGCGGAGGCCGCCTTCCGCTTCCCGCTCCTCCACCCTTCCGTCGTCTCGGTCATCCCGGGCGGCGCGACGCCGGCGGAACTGGCGGCGAACGTGAAGGCGGCCTCGGCCGTCATCCCCGCCGATCTCTGGGCCGAATTGAAGGCCGAAGGGCTGATGCGCGAAGACGCGCCGACCGGGGGGTGAGCCGATGCGGATCGACGCGCACCACCACTTCTGGCACCCGGCGCGAGGCGATTACGGCTGGATGCCGGAGGACGACCCGGTCCTTTCCCGCCCCTACGGCCCGGCCGATCTCGCGCCGCATCTCGCCGCCTGCGGCATCGGCGCGACGGTGCTGGTGCAGGCGGCGCCGAGCGTGGCGGAGACCGACTATCTCCTCGGCCATGCCGACGCGGCGGCCTTCGTCGCCGGCGTCGTCGGCTGGGTGGATTTCGAGCGGGAGGCGGAGCGGGCCACCATCGAGCGGCTGGCGCGGCACCCGAAGCTGAAGGGCCTCCGCCCGATGATCCAGGATTTGCCGGACGATGACTGGATGTTGCGGCCGGAGGTGGACTGGGCCTTCGGCGCGATGGCGGAGCGGGGCCTGAGCTTCGACGCGCTCGGCTTTCCGCGCCATCTCGCGCCGTTCCTGACGCTCCTGAAGCGGCATCCGTCGCTCTCCGTCGTCATCGACCACGGCATGAAGCCCGACATCGCCGGGAACACCGGCTTCGAGGCCTGGGCGGAGGGGATGGCGCGGCTCGCGGGGGAGACCGGGGCCTTCTGCAAGCTTTCCGGCCTCGTCACAGAGGCGGCGGCGGACTGGACCTGCGCGGCGCTGAAACCCTATTCCGACCATATCCTCACGGTCTTCGGGCCGGAGCGGGTGATGTGGGGCTCGGACTGGCCGGTCTGCCGACTTCGCGCTGAATACGGCGCCTGGTTCATCGCGGCGGAGACGCTGACGGCGCATCTCTCACCGGCCGAGCGGGCGCGGGTCTTCGGCGGGACGGCGGCGGACTTCTATCGGCTGCGCCTC
>CALFYQ010000417.1 GCA_937952085.1 uncultured Paracoccaceae bacterium
TACTGGTTCGAGCAGCGAGGCCGCCGCCTGACGAACGACTACATCGCGAAGGGGACCACGGTGCTCGACGCGCTCACCCGCGGGCGGACCGACGGGGCGCTGGTGCGGCTCGTCACGCCGATCCTGCCGGGCGAGAAGGACGCCGAGGCCGACGCCCGGCTCACCGCCTTCCTCGACGACGCGCTCGAGGTTCTCCCCAGATTCGTTCCGGAATAAGGCGAGGGCGCCATCTAAACGCCCCTCTCCCGCACTAAATGCCTCAAGGGTGCGACGTTTGCGATTCGCACATTGTGGGGAGAAACCTTATGTTATCGTCCGTGAAGGATCGTCGGGAGGCCGGCGGTCCGCCGGTCGGGTTTGTGGGGTCGACTGGTATGGAGACGGGAACGGCGCGCGCCGATGGGCGAGTCGTCCATCCAGAACGGGGGCGCGACGGTATGTACGAATCCTTCTACGGACTTCGGGAGCGCCCGTTCATGACGCTTCCGGACCCGGATTTCCTGTATTGGTCCGACAACCACATCATGGCCTTCACCATGCTGCGCTACGGGGTGATGACCCGGGCGCCGATCACGGTGATCACCGGCGAGGTGGGCGCCGGCAAGACGACCCTGCTCCGCAAGTTGCTGCGCGAACTGCCGGAAGACGTGACGGTCGGCCTCGTCTCCAACATGCAGGAAGGCCGCGGCGAGCTCTTGCACTGGGTGATGATGGCGCTCGACCAGCCGTTCGACGCGTCCGAGCCCTATGTCTCTCTCTTCAAGCGCTTCCAGGATTTCGTGATCGACTGCTACGCCCGCCGGAAGCGGGTGATCCTCATCGTGGACGAGGCGCAGAATCTCGGGGTGAAATGCCTCGAAGAGCTGCGGATGCTCTCCAACATCAACTCCGAGAAGGACGAGCTTCTGCAGCTCATCCTGGTCGGCCAGCCGGAACTGCGCGAACTGATCTCGCGGCCGGAGCTTCGCCAGTTCTCCCAGCGCATCAGTTCGGACTTCAACCTTGCGCCGCTCTCGAAGGCGGAGACGGTGAAATACATCCGGCGGCGCCTCGCCATCGCGGGCGCGACGCACGAGATATTCCCGACGCGCACCTGCGAGCTGATCCACGACGCCACCGCGGGCACGCCGCGGCTGGTCAACATCCTCTGCGATTTCTGCCTGCTCTACGGCTACTCGGCCGAGAGCCCGGTGATCGGCGAGGAACTCTTGAACGAATTCCTCGAAAGCGCGAAAGCGCGCGGGATCTACAACCAGTTCGCCGCGCCGCGGCCGTCTCCGAAGTTGGTGAGCGAAAAATGACGCAGGCTTCGGGGCGTGACGCGCGCGGCGAGACCCGGCGCGCCGTGATGGGTGGGTGACATGGCGGAATCGCAAGGCAAGAGCATTCTGGACTTCGTTCAGGGCTTCAAGCGGCGCTGGTGGGTGGTCGCGCTCTGCTTCTTCATCGTCGCGCCGATCGGCGCGGGCGTCGCCTATGTGCTGCCGCCCTCCTTCGCGGCGACGGCGAAGATCATCGTGGAATCCCAGCAGATTCCGGACGATCTCGCACGCACCACCGTCACGGCCTCGCCGTCCGAGCGGGTCGAGCTGATCCGGCAGCTGCTGACGACGCGGCAGAACCTCGTCTCCATCATCGAGAAGCACAATCTCTACAGCACGACGCCGTTGACCCTCTCGCAGAAGGTCGACCGGCTGCGGAACAGCGTGGTGATCGACGTATTCCAGGCCGGATCGTCCGGCCGCCGTGGCCCGGCCGTCCTCGGCTTCACCGTCACCGCCAAGGCTCCGCAATCGCTGATGTCGGCGACGATCGCCAACGAGTTCGTGACGCTGGCGCTCGACCTCAACCTCAAGCAGCGCACGGAACGGGCGACCGAGACGGTCGCCTTCTTCGCCAACGAGGTGAACCGGCTCACGCGGGAGATCGAGGCGGCGGAAGCGGCGCTGGTCGACTTCAAGCAGAAGAACGCCGACGCCCTGCCCGAGGCGGCGCAGTTCCGCCAGTCCCAGCTTCTGGCGCTGCAGCAGACCGAGCTTCAGCTCGAACAGCAGCGCAGCTCCCTCCAGGACCAGAAGAGCGACCTAGAATTCCTCCTCAAGTCGAACCGCGTCGGACCGGATGGCGGCGCGCAGCTCACGCCGACGCAGGAGCAGCTCGTGGCGCTGAAGGGCGCCCTCGCCCAGCAGCGCGCGCTACTGGCCCCGAGCCACCCGACGATCCGTGCGATGGAAGGCCGGATTGCAGCGCTCGAACGCCAGGCGGCCGCGGAGCAGCCGACCGACAAGCCGGATGAGGCAGTCTCCTTCGAGCATGAGCGCATGATCCGGCAGATCGACCGGATCGACGAGCAGGTCGCCAAGGTGGACGAGCGTCTTGCGGAGACGCGCGCAGAGATCGCCAGCTATCGCGAGGCGCTTACGCGGACGACCGCGGTGGAGTTCGAGCTTCGCCGGCTCGACACCCGCTTCACCGACCTGCAGGCGCAGCGCGCCGAGGCGGTCTCGAAACGCGCGGAGGCGGAGACCGGCGAGA
>CALFYQ010000418.1 GCA_937952085.1 uncultured Paracoccaceae bacterium
ACTATGTGGGGCGCTATCTCAAGCTCAAGGGGTGGCGGGTGATCCCCGTCAACCCGGCCTATGCGGGCGAGACGGTGTTCGGCGAGGAGATCGCGCCCTCGCTCGCGGCGCTCGCCGAACGGGGCGAGAGGGTGGACATGGTCGACATCTTCCGCCGCTCCGAGCAGGCCGGCGAGGTGGTGGACGAGGCGCTCGAGCACCTTCTCGACAAGGGCCTCAAGGCGATCTGGATGCAGATCGGCGTCGTCAACGAAGCCGCCGCCGCGCGGGCCCGCGCAAGGGGCGTCGAGGTAGTGATGAACCTCTGCCCGAAGATGGAATGGCAGCGCCTCGTCGGCGAGCTTTCGATGGGCGGGTTCAATTCGGGGCGCATCTCTTCCAAGCTCGGCTGAGCCCCGGCCGCTTGCCCCGCCGGGCCGCATCGGCGAATGATCCGCGAAACATGGCAGGGGAGGCCCGAATGGCCGAACGCACCTACGGTTTCGACACGCTTCAGATCCACGCCGGCGCGCGGCCCGATCCGGCCACCGGCGCACGGCAGACGCCGATCTACCAGAACACCGCCTACGTGTTCCGCGACGCGGACCATGCGGCGGCGCTCTTCAACCTCCAGGAAGTCGGCTACATCTATTCCCGTCTCACCAACCCGACGGTGAGCGCGCTGCAGGAGCGCGTCGCCGCGCTCGAGGGAGGGGTCGGCGCGGTGGCCTGCTCCTCCGGCCATGCGGCGCAGATCATGGCGCTTTTCCCGCTGCTCCGGCCGGGGGACAATTTCGTCTCCTCGAACCGGCTCTATGGCGGCACGGTCACGCAGTTCTCGCAGACCTTCAAGCGCTTCGGCTGGGAGGCGCGGCTGGTCGATTTCGAGGACACGGCGGCGATCCGCAAGGCGATCGACGGCAACACCAAGGCGATCTTCTGCGAGTCGATCGCCAATCCGGGCGGCTACATCACCGACCTGGAGAAGGTCGGGAAGATCGCCGAGAAGGCGAAGCTGCCGCTCATCGTCGACAACACCACGGCGACCCCCTATCTCTGCCGGCCCTTCGACTGGGGCGCGACGCAGGTCGTCCACTCGACGACGAAATACCTCTCCGGCAACGGCACCTCGATGGGCGGGATCGTGGTCGATTCCGGCAAGTTCGACTGGATGGCCGCCGGCAAGCACCCGTCGATGACCGAGCCCGAGCCGGCATATCACGGCCTCAAGTTCGCCGAGACCTTCGGGCCGCTCGCCTACACCTTCCACGGCATCGCCATCGGGCTTCGCGATCTCGGCATGTGCCAGTCGCCGATGAACGCGTTCCAGACGCTGCTCGGGATCGAGACGCTCTCGCTCCGGATGGAGAAGCATGTCGCTAACGCCAAGAAGGTGGCAGACTTCCTCGCCGGGCATCCGAGCGTCGAATACGTCTCCTATGCCGGGCTCGACACCTCGCCGCATGCGCTCCGGGCCCGGAAGTACATGCCGAAGGGCGCGGGCGCGCTGTTCACCTTCGGCGTGAAGGGCGGCTACGACGCCTGCGTGAAGCTGGTGGACGCGGTGGAGATCTTCTCGCACCTCGCCAATCTCGGCGACGCGCGGTCGCTCATCATCCATTCCGCATCGACGACGCATCGCCAGCTGACCGACGAGCAGCGCGTGGCGGCGGGGGCCGGGCCGGAGGTGGTCCGGCTCTCCATCGGCATCGAGGATCCGGCGGACCTGATCGCCGATCTCGACCAGGCGCTGGCGCGGGCGACAGCGGGCCAGCCGAAGGCGGAAAAGGCGGTGAAGCCCGAGAAGAAGAAAAAGAAGAAGTGAGAGGAGGGGCGGCGGCTCCGCGCCGCCCGCAAAGCTGACGGAGGCGCGCTTGGCGCCGGTGGCCGAGGCGGACCAGACCGAAACGCTCGCGCTCGAATTCCGGGCGGAGGCGCTTCGGCTTTTCCGCCACGTCGACGGGAACTGGGCGCTCTGCGTCGAGGAGAAGGTCTCCGGGGACGATCTGCCGGGCTTTGAGGCGGCGGCGGCGCGGATCGCCGGGGCGGCGCGAGGGATCGCCGGCGTCTCCGCCCCGGCGGCGGAAATCTGGCTGCCGCCGGAGCGGGTTCTGGCGCTTTTCGCCGAAGAGACCGGGGCGCCGGACGCCGTGGCGGCGCTCGCCGCCGCATCTCCCGCGCCGCTCGATGAGCTGATCTGGGCCGAGCGGCGGGTCGAGGGCGGGCTC
>CALFYQ010000419.1 GCA_937952085.1 uncultured Paracoccaceae bacterium
GTCGACGACGTAGACGTCGAGGCCGTTGGCGCCGAGCGAGCCGGCGGCGACGACGGTGATCGAGGCGATCGCGCCGAGCTCGCGGATCTCCCGGTCGATCTGCTCGAGCGAGGCGGCCGCGCGCCGGAGATCCGCGGCCGCGGCGGCGCTGTCCGCGCCGCCCCCCGCGAGCGCCGCGCCGAGTTTTCGCGCGGAATCCGCGACCGGCGCGACGGTGTCGCCGTCGATTTCCTGCGCGGCCAGCATCCCGGAGAGCGAATCGAGCTGCCGGCCGAGCCCGCCGAGATCTCCATGCACCTGCCGGAGCCGCTCCGCCGCGCGCGCGAAGGCGCTGATGCTGCGGGCGGCGTGATTCGCCACCGCGGTCTGAGCCGCGTCGAGAGCCGATTCCGTCACGCCAAGCCTCGTCTACGTTACAGTCGTTGCGGATGCGCCCAAAACGCTGAGATCGCGTGAAGGGCCTGTCGGAGACACGCGTCGAGTTTTCGCAAACTGCGTCGGCTCATTTCCCCAGGCGCGCCCGGAGACACGGGCCGCGCCGCCGGAGGGAGGGCGGCGACGTCTGACGCGCGCCACCGGTCGCCGATACGGCTGGCGGGAGAGGCGGGCGGCGCGATCAGGAGCTGCGCCCGTTGGTCGCGAGCCGGATCGCCGCGGGGGCCAGGCGCTCGAGCGGAAGCTGCTCCTCGACGGCGCCGTGCTTGAACGCCTCCTTCGGCATGCCGTAGACGACGCAACTCGCCTCGTCCTGACCGAGGGTGCGGGCGCCGGCGTCGCGCATCTCCTTCAGGCCGCGCGCGCCGTCATCCCCCATTCCGGTCATGATCACGCCGATCGCGTTGCGGCCGGCATGCTGGGCGACTGAACGGAACATCACGTCCACCGAGGGGCGGTGGCGCGAGACGAGCGGTCCGTCCCTGACCTCGACCATGTAGGCGGCGCCGCTTCTGCGCAGCAGCGTGTGGCGGTTCCCGGGCGCGATCAGGGCATGGCCGCGGAGCATCCGGTCGCCGTCCTTCGCCTCGGCGACGGTGACGGCGCATTCGCTGTCGAGCCGCCGCGCGAATGCGGCGGTGAAGCCCTCGGGCATGTGCTGGACGATCAGGATCGCCGGGCAATCGAGCGGCATCGCCTGCAGGAAGACGCGAAGCGCCTCGGTGCCGCCGGTCGAGGCGCCGACCGCGATCACCGATTCGGTGGTGCGCGCCATCGCCCCGGCCCGCGGCGGCAGCACGGCGTCCGCCGTCAGCTTGGCCTGGGCCGGAATCGAAAGGGCAGGGCGGCGGAGCGCGCCGAGGCGGGCCTGCGCGGCCGCCTTCACCGCGTCGCAGACGATGGTCCGGCTTTCCTCCAGGAACTGTTTCACCCCGACATGGGGCTTGCAGATCACCTCGACGGCGCCGGCGGAGAGCACCTGAGCGAGGGTCTCGCTCTTCGCCTCGACCAGCGACGAGCAGACGACGACGGGCATCGGATGCTGCGACATCAGCTTGCGCAAGAACGTGACGCCGTCCATTCGCGGCATCTCGACGTCGAGCGTGATGACGTCCGGCTTCTCCTCGCGGATGCGCTGCGCCGCGACGAAGGGGTCGGAGGCCATGCCCATGACCTCGAGTTCCGGATCCGAGGAGATCAGATCGGCGAGCGTCTGCCTGACGACGGCGCTGTCGTCGACGATCAGGACACGCCACTTGCGGCGCCCAAGGGCGTCGGTCATCGCCTACTCCTTCAGAAACACCGCCGGCGCGACCTGGCGGAGGCCGGGGATCGGCGCCGGGAGGCTTTCGGAGTGCCCGATCAGCAGATAGCCGCCGCGGCGAAGCCGCTGGGCCACGCCGGAGATGGCGCGCGTCTGCTGGTCCGGCTCGAAATAGATCAGGACGTTTCGAAGAAACGCGACGTCGACCTCGACGCCCGGCGCCCCTTCGAGCTGCATCAGGTTCGCATAGCTGAAACGCGCCCGGCGCCGAAGTTCCGGCGAGATCCGGTAGAGCATCCGCCCGCCGACCGGCCCGCGAGACTTCAGCAGGTGCCGCCGGCGCCGCGTCTCGTCGAGACCGGTCAACTCGTCGTCGATGAAGGTCGCCAGCGCCGCGCGTTCGAGGATGCGACGCGAGATATCGGTGCCATGAAGCGCGAAGCGGAGCCGGCCCAGAGGGCCGTCGCCGAGCTCGTCGAGCAGCATCCCTGCGCTCCAGAGTTCGGAGCCGAGGGAGCAGGCCGCGCTCCAGACGACGAAGTCGCGCTCCCGCCCGGCGCCGCTGCGAACCAGGTCAGGCGCGCCCGTCGTCGCCAGCCAATCGTAATGCGCCGTCTCGCGGAAGAAGCTCGTCGTGTTGGTGGTGAGGCAATCCACGAGGTTGGCCAGCTCCTCCCGGCCGCCGGCGCCGCCGAGGATGGCGAGATAGGTGTTGAAGTCCGGGCAGCCGATTTCCCTGAGGCGCCGACCGAGCCGCAACTCGATGAAGGCGAGCTTCTCGGGCCCGATCGAAACGCCTGCCGCGGCGCGCATTCGCTCGACGATGTCCTGCGCCTGGCGACGTTCGATTCGAACCTTTTCGCCGAAGGCCGATGCGGGTTCCTGCTTCATTCGAAATCGAACGGGTCTTTGTCGTGGAAGATGCGGTCGAGATCGAGGATCATCGTGATCCTGCCGTCCAGCCGGGCGACGCCGCGGAGCGCGTCGGCGCGCCAGCCCGTGAGGGATTCCGGCGCCGGCTCGATCTCGTCGTCGGGGATTTCCGCGACCGCGATGACGCGGTCGGCGATGGCGGCGACCGGCACGTTCGCGGAGCCGATCTCGAAGACGAGAATCCTGCCCTCTTCGCGGTCGACGCTGCGAAGGCCGAGGCGCGCGTGGAGATCGATCACCGCGACCCCCTTGCCGCGCACGTCGATCATGCCGAGGAGGTCAGCCGGCGCGTTCGGCAGTGGAGAGATCGGCTGAAGGTCCAGGATTTCGCGGACGCGTGCGACGGCGACCGCAAAGATCTGCCCCGCCACTTCGAAGACGAGACGGGCCGCTGGTTCGGCCGCGCTCCGCCCGGCCGTCTTGCCGGGCGATGCGGTGAGCGACCCCGCCGGTTCGGCGGACGCGATGTCGATGGCGGAAAGCGCGGTCATGATCTGGCCTTCGGGTTGATGCGTCGGGGCCGGCGCCGCCGGCCCCGAAGGGTCTCGATCAATAGGGTTCGAAATTCTCGTCGCCGAGATCGAGCGCGACGCCGCCGGCGTGGACGCGCCCGCCGCCCGCGGCGACCGCGCGCGCCGGCGGGGCGACCGGGGCCGGCTTCGCCTTCGGCTCGGATTTCGGCTCGGCGGCGCTGGCAGACTCACGCGGCTTCATCGGGATCGGAGCCGGCGCGGCGGCCTCGACGGCGGCCGGCTTCTCCTTCGGCTTCGAGACGGGGCGCGGCGTTGGCTTGGCAGCCGCGGCGGTCCCGGCGAGCCGGAAGAAGCCGATCGCGGCACGCATGCGGCCGGACTGGGCGGCCAGTTCCTCGGAGACGGAGGAGGCCTCGGTGGCGGCGGCGGCGTTCTGCTGGATCACCGCGTCGAGCTGGCGGATGGCGATGTTGATCTGCTCGGCGCCTGCATTCTGCTCGCGTGCGGCGGCGCTGATTTCCTGCACGAGGTCCGCCGTGCGGCGTATGCCGGGGACGAGCGCCTGGAGCTTCTCGCCGGCGGCCTGGCTGACCTGAAGCGTCCGACCGGAGAGATCGCCGATCTCGGCCGCGGCTTCGCGGCTTCGCTCGGCGAGCTTGCGCACCTCGGAGGCGACGACCGCGAAGCCGCGGCCGTGCTGCCCCGCGCGGGCCGCCTCGACCGCCGCGTTGAGCGCGAGAAGGTCGGTCTGCCGGGCAATTTCCTGGACGATGTTGATCTTCTCTGCGATTGTGCGCATCGCCGAGACGGCCTCGTCGACGGTCTTGCCGGTTTCGGCCGCCTCGCCGGCGGCTTGCGCGGCGATCTTCTCCGTCTGGGCGGCGTTGTCGGCCGTCTGGCGGATCGTGGCGGTCATCTCCTCCATCGAGGCGGAGGCCTGCTCGGCGGCGGCGGCCTGCTCGGTCGCGCCCTGGGAGAGCTGCTCGGCGGAGGCGCTCATGGCCTGCGCGCCTTCGGCGACCCCGCCCGCGTCGAGGCTGGCCTTCGAGACCACTTCGCGGAGCCGGGCGACCATCGCCTCCAGCGCGATGCCGAGCGCGTCGGCGTCCGAACGGCGTTTCGGTTCGACCGAGAGGTCGCCTTTGCCGATCGCCTCGGCGACGGCGACGATCTCGCGCATGGAGGTCTGCATGCTGTCCATGGCGATGAGAAGGTCGCCGATCTCGTCGTTGGTGGTCGCCTTGACGTTGCTCGTGAGGTCGCCCTTCTCGACGGCGCGGGCGACGTTCACGGCGCGGCCGAGGCCGCGGCCGATGGACAACGACAGCCAGAGCGCGATGGCGACGCCGCCGATCAGCGCGACGCCCGCGATCGCCATGAGCTCCGTCGTGAGAACGAACTCCTCTTCCACCGCTTCGGCCCGAGCGGCGACCATTTCACGACCGACGGCTTCGTCGATGCGGTCGAGCGCGCCGATCGATTCCCGGAACGCGAGATCGCCGGCGTCATAGAAGTCATAGGCCTTGCCGCGGCTGTCGCGCGCCATGAGGTCGATCGCCTCGAACGCGGCGGCCTTGTAGGCCTGCCATGCATTTGCGGCGTTCTGGACTGGCCCTGCGAGCGATTGCGGCGCCGCGGCCGCGGCGCGGTTCAGCGCTTCGTCATATGCGACGCCGCGGGCCAGCGCCGCCTCGGCGAGCGTTGGAATCTCCGGGCCGGCGGCGAGAAGCAACGCCTTCTCGCCTTCCCGAAGGGCGCGAAGCTCGTCGAATCCGGAATCGAGCGCCTTTTCGACCTGGTCTTCGGGACCGTTCGCCGGCGCGCCGGCGGCGAGGAGGGACCGGCTCTGCCCGAGCGCGTCGTCCATCGCTGCGGTGACGGCCGCGTAGGCTTCAGCGCCAGGCCCGTTGGAGAGAAGTCGGCCACGAAGGTTCGTCCGTGCGATCGCCTGGGCGCGCAACTGACTCTCGATCTCGCGATATTTCGCCCAGGCCTTGTCGAACTCTTCGGCGATCGCGATCGCCTCGGGTTCTGCAACACTGGCGAATTCCTCGCGATCCTCCACGAGGTCGGCGAAGAGGCGATCCGCATCGGCGACCGCCTGCTCGATCAGGTCCGGATGCTCGGCGGCGATGGCGTCGTCGATGTAGACCAGCACGGCGCGCTCGACGCCGAGAAGGTCGCCGCGAATGTCAGCGGCGAGGCGCGCGGCCTCTCCGGTCCGGCCGACGAGAATGTCGATCTGATCGGACATGCGTTCGACGCCGCGGGCGCCGACAAGGGCGGAGACGCCGATCAGCGCCACCATGAGCGTGAAACTGGCGGCGAGCTTCGTTTTTACGGGGAGGCGCATAGGCTCGTCTCACTTTTCGTTCAGGCGGCGATCGGTTCGGGGCGGAAGAGGGCTTCGGCGTTGAGGAGGACAACGACGCCCTCCGCGCGGCGCGCCACGCCGCGGAGGAAGGCTTCGGGCCAGCGCGCGCCGAGTTCGGGCAGCGGGCGCAGGGCCTCCGGCGCCGCATCGATCACTTCCTCGACCGCGTCGGCGGCGAGGGCGAGGCGGGCCGGGGCGTTCATGATCTCGGTCTCGACGACGATCATGCGGGCCTCCGCGCCCGGCTCGGCCGGCGGCATGCGGAGACGCCGGCGAAGATCGACGAGCGGGATCACCGCCCCCCGGACGTTGACGAGGCCCGGCGCCCATTCCGGCGCATGGGGCACCTGGGCCACCGGGATCGGGTCGATGATCTCGTGCACACAGAGGACGGGGAGCGCGAAGGCTTCGCCGGCCAGGCGAAAGACGAGAAGGGTCTCGGGGCCGCCGGCGGCCTCGCCGGGTTCCTCGATGTCGGGTTCGGACATGGTCGGGTTCCTCAAGCGGCGTCGCGGCGGCCGGCCGAGAGCGCGCGGCGGGTGAGCGAGGCGACGTCGATGATCAGGGCGACGGAGCCGTCGCCGAGGATGGTTGCGCCGGCGAAGCCCTCGACGCCGCGATGGAGCGGGCCGAGCGCCTTGATGACGGTCTGGTGCTGGCCGAGGATGTCGTCGACCACGAGGCCGAGGCGGCGGCCGTCGGCGCGCACGATGACGACGCGGCGGCGGCTTTCCTCGGAGGGCGGGTTGGCGAAGACCTCGTCGAGATCGAGGAAGGGCACGAGGTGCTCCCGGATCTCCAGAAGCGAGCGGCCGGATTCGCGCTTGCTCTCGCTCGGGTCGAACTCGACGCATTCCTCGACGACGGCGAGCGGCAGGACGTAGACGGCCTGGCCGAGCCGGACGAGCAGCCCTTCGACGATGGCGAGGGTGACCGGCAACCGCAAAGTGACGCGGGTGCCCTTGCCCTGGATCGAGCGGACCTCGACCGAGCCGCGGAGCGCGTCCACCGTGGTGCGGACGGCGTCCATGCCGACGCCGCGGCCGGAGACGGAGGAGAGCTGCCGCGCGGTGGAGAAGCCGGGCGCGAAGATGAGCTGCTGAAGCTCGGCCTCGGTCGGCTGCGCGTCGGCGGAGAGCAGGCCCCGCTCGATCGCCTTGGCGCGGATCGCCTCGACGTCGAGGCCGGCGCCGTCATCCTCGATGGCGATGAGGACCTCGCCGCCTTCCTGCCGGGCCTCGAGCCGCAAGGTTCCCGTCTCGGGCTTCTTGGCGGCGGCGCGGCGGGCGGCGTCCTCCAGCCCGTGATCCATCGAGTTGCGGATCATGTGGACCAGCGGCTCGGAGAGACGGTCGAGCACGGTCTTGTCGATCTCGGTGTCGCCTCCCTCGACGAGCAGCTCGACCGGCTTGCCGAGCTCCGTCGAGAGGTCGCGGACGACCCGGCGGAACTTGCCGAAGACGGTCTCGATCGGAAGCATCCGGATCGAGAGCGCGGCGTCGCGGAGGCCGGCGACCAGGCGGTCCACCTCCTCGACGACGCCGGCCAGATCGGGCTCGTCGCTCAGATCGGCGATGCGGCGGAGCCGGGCCTG
>CALFYQ010000420.1 GCA_937952085.1 uncultured Paracoccaceae bacterium
GACCCAGCGGCCGTCCCTCAGGCTGGTCGTCCAGCCGACATGGTCGACATGGAAATGCGTGCACATCACGCAATCCACCTCCTCCGGCGCGACGCCGGCGGCGGCGAGGCTGGCTATGAAACGGCCGCCGCGCTGGTCGTTCCATTGCGGCAGGTGCGGGATCGACTTGTGGTTGCCGACGCAGGCGTCGACCAGGATGGTCCGGCCCGGCGTCTTCAGCAGGAAGCCCTGAACGACGATCTGCAGCCAGTCCTCCCCCGTCTCGGGGTGGCGCCAGAGCGCGCCCGGCGGCAGCGAAGGCCGCACCGCCACCAGCATCTCCGGCTCCAGCGCGGGAAAGAACGTCTTGAGCGGGCGGAGCGGCGTCACGCTCTCCAGCATCCGCCAGATTTCCACCTCGCCGATCTTCGCCAGCATCGCCGCCTCCCCGCTGCGCCACGGCCGGGAGCCTAGACCGCCTCCGCCGCCGCTCAAAGCGCCTGATGACAGGCCCTGACCATCCGCCGGGCGAGAAGGGCGCATGAGCATGGAGTACGAGATGACGAAGACCTATCGCGGAAGCTGCCATTGCGGCCGCGTCGCCTTCGAGGCGGAGATCGACCTCGCCGCCGGGACCGGCCGGTGCAATTGCAGCTACTGCCGCAAGGTGCGGAACTGGGTGGCGATCGTGCGGCCCGAGGCCTTCCGCCTCACAGCGGGCGAGGCGGAGACGAAGGGGTATCGCTTCGGCGAGGCGAGCCCGATGCAGCATTGCTTCTGCGGCCAGTGCGGCGTGCGGGTCTTCACCCGCGGCGACGCGCCCGCGCTCGGCGGCGCCTTCATCAGCGTCTTCGTGCCGGCGCTAGATGCGCCCGAAGCGGAGATCGCCGCCGCCCCGGTCGGCTGGGCGGACGGGCTCCACAACGACTGGACGCGCCCGCCGGCGGAGACGCGGCATCTCTGACGGCGGGGCGGCCGGCGCGCCTGATCCGCCCGGCCTCAAAGGAGCGTCTTCAGCAGGCGCTCCTTTTCCGGCCAGAGCATGTCCCGGTCCAGCGTGCGGACAACACGTTCCCGCGCGGCGGCGCCGCGGGCGCGGGCGGCGGCCTTGTCGTCGAGCGTGGCGGCGAGGGCGGCGGCGAGCGCGGCCTCGTCGTGGAGCGGGACCATCAGGCCGGTCGTCTCGTCCATGAATTCGCGGACCGGGGCGCAATCCGAGACGATCATCGGGCAGGCGATGGCCATGGATTCGATCATCGACCAGGAGAGGACGAAATCGGCAGTTAGATAGACATGCGCGTCCGAGGCCTGGAGCACCTTCACGTAGTCTGGGCGCGGCTGCAGGCCGAGGAAATGGACGCGGGACAGGTCCAGCCGGCCCTCAAGCTCCGCCAGCATCCGCGCCTTCCAGCTTTCGCCCTCCGGCAGCTTCGTGCCGTAGGCGACGCGGTCCTCTCCGCCGATCAGCGCATGGAGGCCGGGGCGCGCGGCCTGGAGCGCGGCGAGGGCGCGCATGAACTGGGGGAAGCCGCGATGCGGCTCCATGCCCCGCGTCACGAAGGTGACGATCTCGCCCATGCCGGAAAGGTCGAGCCCGGCCGCCTCGGCGGGGCGTTCGGGCGCGGGGGCATGGAGCGCCACGTCGATCCCGTCATGGATGACCGTGAGCTGCGAGCGGAGCCGGGCGGGGAACTGGGAGGCCTGGAACTCCGTCGGGCAGAAGGCCATCGCGGCATGTTCGAGATCGAGCAGGAACGGCGCGTTCCGGGCCCGCTGCCGGAGCCGGGCGTGCAGGTCGAACTCGTGCGTCCCCATCGAGACGTCGTCGGGCGGCGGATAGCGGTACCACCATTCGAGATAGGGGACGAAGCGCGCCTCGGGCCAGATGTCCCGCGCGAACATGCCGGAGCCCCAGCCGGAATGGGCGACGACGATGTCGGGCGACCAGCCGCGCTCCTGCGCCGCGAAGAAGGCGCGGGCGGCGGCCTGGCCGTTGATCACCGCCTTCTCGAAATTGGCGGCGTAGGGGTGCACGCCCTCGGTCGGCGCGCGGTGCGCCTTGTAGCGGAAAAAGCGCGGGTCCCCGGCGTTGCCGCCCTGCCAGGCGGTGGCGAAGCGGGCGTCCCAGCCGCGGCGCAGGAGCCATTCGCCGAAGGCGCCGAACTGGGCCGGAAAGTTGTCGTGGACGAACAGGATCTTCATGCGGCCCCTCTTGGCCGTGAGCATATCGCTACAGGCCATCTCGGCAAGTTTACCCCTCCGTGGGCGGCGCCGACGCCATGTTGTGCGGCGACAGGGAGGTGAACATGCGCGCAACAATCATCGCCGCGCTCGGGGCCGGGGCAGGGCTTCTGGCCGGCGCGGCCGCGGCGGAGCCGATCACGGTGGCTGGCGAGCCGATCGACACCTGGTGCTATTTCTCGGGCGTCATGGGCGGGCCGGAGGCGGTGCAGGGCACCTCTCACCACACCTGCGCGCTCTGGTGCGCGGCCGGCGGCATCCCGGTCGGGCTGCTGACGCCGGAGGGCAAGGTCTATTTCGTGCTGAAGATCGAGGGCGACGACGCCACGAATGGCGGCGACCGGCTGCTCGAGATCGCCTCGCACGGGCTGACCGCGTCCGGCGAGCATTTCGCCCGCGACGGGCTCGATTACATCGTCGTCAACCGGGTCGTCGCCGACGCAGGCGTCGTGAACCTGACGCACGAGGATTGGGGCATCGTCCCCGACTTCGCGCCGCAGAAGCCGAAGGAATGAGCCGATGCGCGTGATGCTGATGATCGCGGCGCTCGCGGCCCTGCCGGCGGCGGCGCAGGATTTCTCGGCCGGCTCCGAGGCCGCCGAATGGGGCCTCGCCGGGGAGGAGAAGGCCCGCTTCGAGGCGCGGGTGGCGGATCCGCTTTGCGAGCTGACGGGCGACTGCCCGGCGGAGTGCGGCGGCGGCCGGCGCCAGCTCGCGCTGATCCGCGCGGCGGATGGCGCGATGGTGCTGCCGGTGAAGAACGGCCAGCCGCTCTTCACCGGCGCGGCGACGGACCTCCAGCCCTTCTGCGGCATGGACGTGGAGGTGGATGGGCTCCTCGTCGGCGACACCGAGGCGATCGGCGCGAAGCTCTACCAGGTCCAGCGCATCCGCCCGGTCGGCGGCGAATGGGCCAAGGCCGAGCGCTGGACCGAGGAGTGGGCCCGGGCCAACCCCGGCCCGGCGAAGGCGGAAGGGCCCTGGTTCCGGAAGGATCCGCGGGTGAACGCGAAGCTGGCGGAGGGCGGCTGGCTCGGCCTTGGGGCGGAGGCGGAAGCCGCGTTCATGAAGGACTGGTTCGAATGAGGGCCGCCGCCGCGCTTCTCGCGCTCTTCGCCGCCGCGCCCGCGGCGGCGCATGACGCACATATTCACGGGGTGGAGCCGCAGGTCGCGGCCGTCGCCCCTGCGCACGCCGCGCCTTCGCCGTTGCCGGTGACGCTCGGCGGCCCCTTCGCGCTCATCGATCAGGACGGGCGCCCGCGCACGGAGGCGGAGCCGGGAGGGCGGCTTCAGCTGCTCTTCTTCGGATACGCGACCTGCCAGGCGATCTGCAACGTGGCCCTGCCGCGGATGGCGGAGATCGTCGAGCGAGCCGCGGCGCGCGGGGTGGAGGCGGTTCCGGTCCTCATCACCGTCGATCCGGCTCAGGACAGGCCGGCGGCGATGAAGGCGGCGCTCGGCAAGCTCCATCCGGGATTCGTCGGCCTCACCGGAACGGACGAGGCGCTCGCCGCCGCGCGCCGAAAATTCGGCGTCGAGGCGAAACGTCTCTTCGAAGGGCCGGAGGGGCCGGTCTTCGCCCACGGCTCCTTCATCTACCTCCTGGACGGGGCCGGAAAGGCGCTCACGCTGATCCCGCCGGTGGTCGATCCGGCGACCGGGGCGGAGATCGTGCTGCGCCACGCAGCGGCCGGTTAGGGGCGCTTGCAAAGGGCGGCGATTCCCCTTAACTCCCGCCTCGCCCGCGCTAGGGGTGTAGCTCAGTTGGTAGAGCGGCGGTCTCCAAAACCGCAGGTCGGGGGTTCGAGACCCTCCGCCCCTGCCAGCGACGGGACGGAGGTGATCACATGGCCCGCGTCAATCCGGCGCAGTTCATTCAGCAGGTTCGCGCGGAAGCCGCCAAGGTCGTCTGGCCGACGCGGCGCGAGACCATGTTGACGACCGTCTTCGTGTTCGTGATGGCGGCGCTGGCCGCGGTGTTCTTCTTCCTCACGGATCAGCTCATCGCGCTCGGGATCGACCAGGTCCTCCACATCGGCGCTTGACAGAGTGGGGGCGCGCGGCTAGGCCGCGTGCTTCCGGACAGGCGGGGGCGCGCGTCGATTCGACGGGCGTCGAACTAGTTTCTAACGGCGCGGGACGGCGCCGAGAGGCGAGCGGAAAGGCGGCGAGACGAATGGCCAAGCGCTGGTATGCCGTCCATGTGCTTTCGAATTTCGAAAAGCGCGTCGCCGAGACGCTCCGCGAAAGCGTGAAGCAGCAGGCGCTCGAGGACGAGATCGAGGACATCGTCGTCCCGACCGAGGAGGTCATCGAGATCCGCCGCGGCAAGAAGATCAAGACCGAACGTAGGCTCATGCCGGGTTACGTTCTGGTGAAGATGGAGATGACGGACCGCGCCTATCTGCACGTCATCGACACCAACCGCGTGACCGGCTTCCTCGGACCGCAGGGCAAGCCGAGCCCGATGCGCGACGCCGAGGTGAACGCGCTTCTGAACGTGGTCGAGGCCGGCGTCGAGCGGCCGCGGCCGAAGATCGCCTTCGAGATCGGCGAGCAGGTCCGCGTCACGGACGGCCCGTTCGAGAGCTTCACCGGCTCCGTGGAGCAGGTGGACGAGGCCGCGGCGCGGCTGAAGGTGATGGTCTCGATCTTCGGCCGGCCGACGCCGGTCGAACTGGAATACGCCCAGGTCGTCAAGGCGAGCTGAGCGCGTCTCGCGGGAGGCGAGGGGGGCGCGCCCCCCGGACCGGACCGCGCATCGGAAGGCTCCGGGGTCGCGACCCGCGGGGCGATGAGGAAAGGAGGCCGTCATGGCCAAGAAGGTGATGGGCGCCATCAAGTTGCAGGTGCCCGCCGGCAAGGCGAATCCCTCGCCGCCGATCGGCCCCGCGCTCGGTCAGCGCGGGCTCAACATCATGGAGTTCTGCAAGGCGTTCAACGCCCGGACGCAGGAGATGGAGGCGGGCTCGCCGTGCCCGACCATCATCACCTACTACCAGGACAAGTCCTTCTCCATCGAGATCAAGACGCCGCCGGCGTCCTATCTCCTGAAGAAGGCGGCGGGCCTGAAGTCCGGCTCCAAGACGCCGGGCCGCGGCGCCGTGGGCAGCGTCTCGGCCAAGCAGGTGCGCGAGATCGCCGAGGCCAAGATGAAGGACCTCAACGCCAACGACATCGACCAGGCGATGAAGATCATCGCCGGGTCCGCCCGTTCCATGGGCATCGAGGTGAAGGGGTAATCCGATGGCGCAGCACGGAAAGCGCGTCCGCGCGGGACGCAATGCGGTCGAAGGCAAGGCCAACCTCCCCCTCGCCGAGGCGGTGAAGCTGGTGAAGGCCAACGCCACCGCGAAGTTCGACGAGACGGTCGAGATCGCGATGAACCTCGGCGTCGATCCGCGCCATGCGGACCAGATGGTCCGCGGCACGGTCACGCTCCCGGCCGGCACCGGCAAGACGGTGCGCGTCGCCGTCTTCGCGCGCGGCGCGAAGGCCGACGAGGCGCAGGCTGCGGGGGCCGACATCGTCGGCGCCGAGGACCTGATGGAAGTGGTGCAGGGCGGCAAGATCGACTTCGACCGCTGCATCGCCACGCCGGACATGATGCCGGTCGTCGGCCGGCTCGGCAAGATTCTCGGCCCGCGCAACCTGATGCCGAACCCGAAGGTCGGCACGGTGACGATGGACGTGGCCGAGGCGGTCAAGGCCGCCAAGGGCGGCCAGGTCCAGTTCAAGGTCGAGAAGGCGGGCGTCATCCACGCCGGCATCGGCAAGGCCAGCTTCGACGAAGCGAAGCTGATCGAGAACGCGAAGGCCTTCGTCGAGGCCGTGTCGCGGGCGAAGCCGACCGGCGCGAAAGGCACCTACCTGAAGAAGATCTCGCTCAGCTCCACGATGGGGCCGGGCGTGACGGTGGATGTGGCGGACGCCGCCTCCCACTGACGAATTCCGCCGGGTTCACCCGGCGGATCGGCGCTTCGCCCCGGCGGGGCGCCGAACCTGTCCGAGACGGAGGGCGGGGCTTCGGCCCGATAAGTCCTTCCATAGACGGGAGACGCGGGAATAGCCGCCCTCGGGCGGCGATCTTGGCTGACCCGGGACGGGTGAGCGAGCGGAGGGGCGGGAGATCGGCCCTCCAGCGCATGAGCCGGCCGATGGGGGCGACCCCGGAGGCCAAAACTTGGAGACGAGAGTGGACAGAGCGCAGAAGGAACAGGTGGTCGAGGAACTCGGCCAGATCTTCTCGAGCTCCGGCGCCGTCGTGGTCTGTGGCTACGT
Source organism: uncultured Paracoccaceae bacterium (assembly GCA_937952085.1). Classification (GTDB taxonomy): domain Bacteria; phylum Pseudomonadota; class Alphaproteobacteria; order Rhodobacterales; family Rhodobacteraceae; genus Pikeienuella. The sequence continues at coordinate 6,504 of CALFYQ010000420.1, forward strand.
CGGTCTCTCGGTCGCTGAGATGTCGGACTATCGCGCCCGCATGCGTGCGGCGGGCGCGTCGGTCCGCGTCGCCAAGAACAGGCTCGCCAAGATCGCCCTTGAGGGCACGCCGTCGGCGGGGATGGCCTCCCTTCTGACGGGCCAGACGGTGCTCGGCTATGCCGAGGACCCGGTTTCGGCGGCGAAAGTCACCGTGGCCTACGCCAAGGAGAACCAGAAGCTGGTGATCCTCGGCGGGGCGACCGGGCCGACCGTTCTGGACGAGGCCGGCGTGAAAGCGCTCGCCTCCATGCCCTCCCGCGAAGAGGTGCTGGCGCAGATCCTGGGGTGCATCGGCGCCCCGGCCGCCAACATCGCGGGGGCGATTTCGGCTCCGGCCGCGAACATCGCCGGCGTCCTCAAGACGCTGGCGAAGGAAGAGGCCGCCTGAGACGGGCAAGCGATCGGGTGAGGCGGCCCCTCCGGGCCGTCGTCGGACCCCACGTAACAAAGCGAACGGAACGGAATCATGGCTGATCTGAACAAGCTGGCCGAAGAGATCGTCGGCCTCACCCTGCTCGAGGCTGTCGAGCTGAAGAACATCCTCAAGGACAAGTACGGCATCGAGCCCGCCGCCGGCGGCGCGGTGATGATGGCCGGTCCGGCCGCCGGCGGCGACGCCGCCCCGGCCGCCGAGGAGAAGACCGAGTTCGACGTCATCCTCAAGGAGGCGGGCGCGCAGAAGATCAACGTCATCAAGGAGGTCCGCGCCATCACCGGGCTCGGCCTCAAGGAGGCGAAGGATCTGGTCGAGGCCGGCGGCAAGGCCGTCAAGGAGGGCGTCTCCAAGGCCGAGGCCGACGAGATCAAGGGCAAGCTCGAAGCCGCCGGCGCGGTCGTCGAGGTGAAGTGATCCGGCGCCGGCGGCGGGTTCGCCCCGCCGCCGGGCCAGACGGTCGGGCCGGTTTCGCCGGCCCGGCCGCGTCGTCTCCGGCCCTCGCGCGAGAGGGCCGCGGAAGACGCGGCGATCCGAGAGCCGGCCTGGGTAGCCGGCAGGAATGGGATCGACCCGGCTTACGGGACGCAGCACGCCGCCTCCCCCAAGCGGCGCGATGCGGGCGAATGGACAGAGGGTCCTCATGCTTCAGACGCATTCCGGGCGCAGGCGCATCCGCAAATTCTTCGGCAAGATCCGCGAAGTCGCGGAGATGCCCAACCTGATCGAGGTGCAGAAGAGCTCGTACGATCTCTTCCTGAATTCCGGCGAGGCGCCGAAGCCGACGGACGGCGAAGGCATCCAGGGCGTGTTCCAGTCCGTCTTCCCGATCCGGGATTTCAACGAGACTGCGGTGCTCGAGTTCGTGAAGTACGAGCTCGAAAAGCCGAAATACGACGTCGACGAGTGCATGCAGCGCGACATGACCTATGCCGCGCCGCTGAAGGTCACGCTGCGCCTGATCGTGTTCGAGGTGGACGCCGACACCGGCGCCCGCTCGATCAAGGACATCAAGGAGCAGGACGTGTTCATGGGCGACCTGCCGCTCATGACCGACCACGGCACGTTCATCGTGAACGGCACCGAGCGCGTCATCGTCTCGCAGATGCACCGCTCGCCGGGCGTGTTCTTCGACCACGACAAGGGCAAGACCCATTCCTCGGGCAAGCTCCTCTTCGCGGCCCGGATTATCCCCTATCGCGGCTCCTGGCTCGACTTCGAGTTCGACGCCAAGGACAACGTCTATGT
>CALFYQ010000421.1 GCA_937952085.1 uncultured Paracoccaceae bacterium
TGGATCGCCGAGACCACGGCGAAGCCGGAATAGGTGGCGACGCCGCTGGCGGGGATGTTGTCGCTGTTGGTCTCGATCCCGGCGACCCAGCCGCCGAGATGGAAGCGCTGGGCAGTGTCGACCGGGTCGCACTCGACGCAGTCGGGGTCCGCGCCGGGGGAGAATTCGCCGGCCCACCAGCCCCAGTTCAGATGTTCGGGCGTCGTGTCGGTTCCCGCCGGGAAGACGCCGCCATCGCCGACGAGGTCGGACGAGGCGAAGGCGCCGCTGAAGGCGCCTGCGCCGTCGTTGACGCGCGACACGTCCTCCACGATCGGGTTGTCGGTTGAGCCGCGCATGACGAAGCGGCGCTGGTCGACGACGGCCGAACCTCCATCATCCGCGCCGAAGCCGACATCGAGGAAGAAGACTTGCGGATCCACGTCGCCGCCCGCATCGACGAAGAACTCGTCGAGCCGGATGCGCGAAAGCGCGCTGTTGGTCGGCAGGTCGAGGCTCAGGATGACGCCGCCGACACTGGTGCTGCGGCCGACATAGATGTCGCCGTCGCCGAGATCGACGCCGCTGCCGGCCGAGAAGCCGCGAAGGTTGTCGCCCGGGCCATTGGCCCGGCTGTCCGCGTCGATCGCATCGAGCGCGTTGATCGTGGCGACGCCGTTCGAGCCGAAATTCGTCGTCGCGCCCGATTGCAGGAAGGCCTGACCGCGCGCGCCGCCCGCGGTGAAGCTCGACAGCGCGAAGTCCGCCGCGCCGTCGCCGAAGGCGGTGCCGCCGGCGCCGTCGGAAACCGGGCGGATCGGCGAGCGGACCCGCTGCGCGCCGGCCGTGTTGTTGAAGAGTCCCTCGAAGACGCCGTCGAAGGTCGGCGTGCCCTTGCCGGCGGCGACGACATCGCCGGTCAGAACGCCGAAGCCGTATGTCTGGCCCGTTCCGGCGCCGTTGATGTCGAGGAAGCCGTAGGCGACGCGGGCGTTCGCGCCCGTCGCCGCGCCGCCGGTGTTGCCGATCAGGAAGAGGTCGGACCGGCCGGCCGCGTCGAACCCCGTGAAGGGCGTGAAGGCCGCGCCGCCGCCGGTGCCGAAATCGTTCGAGACGCTGTAGCTCCTCACCGCGGTGACGCCGGCCGCCGCGGCGGGCAGCGGGTCCGAGACGATGCCGGAAAGGAAGGCGCCCTCCGTCCCGCCGTCGGTCGCGAAGACGACATAGGTGAACTCGTTCTCCGCGTCGAAGAAGCCGCTGCCGGAGATCGCGCCCTGCGGGCTCGTCGAGCCCGAGGCGCTGTCGAAGGCGAAGAACCCGGTCTGGCCGTCCGGCGTGTCGATCACGAAGCGCTGGCGATTGGCCGTCACGCCGATGCGGGAACCGTCGAAGATCTGCGTGAAGACGAAATTCCGCCCGCCGGTGGTGACGCCGGGCGCGGAGCCGTCGCCGAAGCTGGCCGAGCCGGTCGCGCCCTGGATGAGCGTCGGCGGCGGAGGCGGCGGCGGGGGGGGGGGCGGCGGCGGGGGGGGCGGCGGGGGAGGCGGCGGGCCGACATCGGTCGGCGTGTCGCCGATCGGCGTTGTCACTTCCTCGTCGGTCCGGTCCACCCGGAAGCCGCCCTCGCCGAAATCGCTGTCCTGCTCGCCGGAGGTGGAGGTCGGGTCGTCGTCAACCGCGCCTCGCGCCTCCGAGTTCACCTCCGGCATGCCGCTTTCGATCACGTCCGGGTCTTCCGGCCGCACCCGCTGGCCCGCCTCGCCGCGGCCGATGAGCGCGAGCGCCGTGTCGCGCACGAAGTCCCGGTCGGCGACGCCGAAGAAGGTGATCGTCCCGTCGGGCTTCACCTCGGCGACGCCGTTCGAGCGGGAGATCACGATCTCCTCGCCGGTCAGCGAGGTGAGGCGGGTGTATTCGCCGGCGATGTGCATCGCCCGCGTCGTGCCGTCGTCCTCGACGATCACCACCGACATGCCGCCGCGGATGCCGATCGTCGCGGTCGGCGTGGTGATGACGGCGTCGGAGCCCTTCGAGATGCGCCCGCCGGCGAAGCGGAGCACGCCCTTGGTCATGCTCAGCGCCATCGAGCCGGTCTGGTTCGACGGGTCGTAGATGTAGCGGTCGAGGATCAGCGTGCTGTTGGCGGCGACGGTCAGCGAGGTCTGGTCGAGGAAGAGGAACTGGCCGGAGCCGAGGGCGGAGCTTTCGACTTTCTCGTGGAGCACCAGCTCGTCGCCGAGATTGAGGCCGGCCGGCGGAACGGCGGGCTTCTCGCCGGTCACGTCGCGGTTCACCGCGGCGACGGAGCCGATCGTGTTCGCGCCGGCGCCCGCGGCGACGCCCGCGATCAGGGCGGCGGCGGCGGCGGAGGCCAGATAACGCGATTTGGTCATCTTCTCGCCCTCCCGCCCGTCAAAACGTGAGCCCGACCGAAATGGCCGCGCCGAGGTTCTCGAGATCGAAATTCGGCAGGTTGCTTTCCCGGTAGAGGTAGTCGGCCTCCACCTGGACGAAGACGCCGCCGGTGAAATGGAAGATGTGCGAGAGCCCGGCGCGGAGATCGAGGTCGCTGCGGGTGCGTCCCGCGCTCACCGCCGGGTTCGCCTCCTCGAGCCAGCGGCCGGACACCGATGCGAAGCCGCCCACATTCCAGAGCCGCTCGGTGAATGCGAAGCCGCTGTCGTAGCGATGCTGGAAGCCGAGCCGGAGGCCAGCCTCGTAGTTCTTGTTGAAGTCCGCATCCGCCTGGTCGGTCTCGCCATAGGCGAGCGCGGTCAGCGCGGTGTTGGCGCTCGGCGCATAGGCCACGCCGAAGGCGACGCGATGGCTGTGCCCGTCGAACTCGTTGCGGTCCTCGTATTCGCGCCATTCGCCCGCATAGGCGGCGTAGAGGTTCAGAGTGTCGCTGAACGTATCGGTGTATTCGACCCCGGCGCCGGCGGCGTAATAGAGAACGTCGTTGCCCGAAGTGAGAAGCTCGGCCGAGAGATAGGGGCGGAGCTTCGGCCCGTAGGAGAACTCGTCGAGCGAAAGCCGCGGGCCGGTCTGGACCGAGACGCTGTCGATGTCGCCGCGCGTCTCGTCGAGATAGTTGAGCGAGAAGACCGAAACGTCGGTCAGCCAGGCGTCGTTGTTCGGCCGGCCGAGATCGTAGAAGTGCCGCCCCTGAGCGACGAAACGGAACCCGACATCGTCCGCCTCCACGAACTCGTTGTTGAGCACGGCCGGCGTGTCGAAGACGAGGACGCCGGCGTCGGGCGGGCCGAGATTGGCGTTCGAGGAATAGGTCGCGCCGACGCTAACGATGCCGGAGAACCCGCTCTTCCGCGTCCGCCGGTCGATCTCCTCGAGGAAGGCGGAGATCCGGCGCTCGACCTCGGGCGGCGGGCCGTCGTTCTCCAGCACGTCCTCGAAATAGTAGCGGGCGTTCTCATAAGCGCCGAGGCGGAAATAGGCGGCGCCGAGTTCGACCTTGGCGCGGCTGAGCTTCGGGTTGAAGATCAGCATCCGCTCGAGCGTGGTGATCGCGGCCTCGTAGTCCCGAAGGTCGATCGAGAGCATCGCGTGCTCGAACATCAGCTCGAGATCGTCAGGCGATCGCAGCATGGCCTCGTTCAGCGCGAGCTGCCGCGCCCGGAGCGCGCCGCCGTCGGCCGTCTGCTGAGTGTCCTGCGCCTGGGCGCCGCTCGCAGCCGCGACCAGGGCGAAGACAGTGGCGTATCGCCGACGTCCCTTCATGCCGACCCCCCGATGCCTCCGCCCCTCGGCCTAGGTAACAGCCGCGACTCGATTGTTGAACTGGGAATTTATGGCGGGTGCGCGCGAAGGCGTGGCGATTCTGACAGGGCACGCTCGCCCAATAGGCGAACCACCCCTGCATTTACCTAGATAACCCGCCGAATTGCGCGGCGAGCCCGCCCGATGCGTGAGTTATGGCATGTCTTTTCGGGCAAATTGGGTAAAACCTCCTCTATGTCGGAGTCGCGTCCGAGGGGCGCGAAAATGACTGCGTAAGGGGTGCGCGTGGCGATCTCGAACCAAACCGTTACGGTTCTGACGACTGGGGCGGACACGTTCACGGGCGTCAGCGACACGATCATCGTGCATGGCGATCGCGGCGACGACACGATCACCGGCAGTTCCTCAAACGACACGATCATCGGCGGTTCGGGCGACGACCAGCTCTCCGGCGGGCCGGGCGGCGCCGACCTTCTCTATGGCGGCGACGGCAACGACATCCTCTTCTTCGACGTCGCGCCGGGCGCGACCGGGCCGCAGGACCGGCTCTATGGCGACGCCGGCTCCGACCGGCTGGTGATCCGCATCACCAGCTCGGATTTCTCCGTCGCGGTCCAGCAGGAGATCAACTTCGTCGCCACCCAGCTCGCCTTGGGCCGCGACCCGGGCAACGGCGGCGAATACGAGTTCTCGACCCTGCCGCTGAAGATCCACGGCTTCGAGTCGCTGGTCCTTATGGTGGACGGCGTGATCACGAATCCCGCGGAGCGCCCGCGCGGCGCGGCGACGCCGGACCAGTTCCAGGTCGGCGAGAACGCCGCGATCTTGACCGGCGACGTCTCGCTGAACGACGGCGTCGGCGCCGGCGACCAGTTCTTCCTCGTCTCGGCGGACGAAACGGCGGCCTCCTTCACGCTCCGCACCGATGGCACGTTCGACTTCCAGCCGAACGGCCAGTTCGACTTCCTCGGCGCCGGCGAGACGCTGAACTTCACATTCGTCTACCGGCTCCAGACCGACACCACCAACAACCAGGCGACCGCCACGATCACCATCGTCGGCGCGAACGACGCGCCGAGCGCCGGCGGGATCAGCTTCACCGGGACCGAGGACGCCGCCAGCGCCGGCAATCTCCGCACCCTCGCGGAGGCGAGCGACCCCGACGCGAACGACGTTCTCTCGGTCTCGGCGGTCGCCGGCCAGTCGGTCGGCGCCAGCCCGACGGCGATCACCCTCGCCAGCGGCGCCATCATCACCGTCTCCGCGAACGGGACGTTCTCCTACGACCCGAACGGCGCCTTCGATTTCCTCGCGCCCGGCCAGAGCGACACCGACGTCTTCACGGTGACGATCTCCGACGGCAAGGGCGGCAGCGTCCAGACGACCGCCACGGCGACCATCACCGGCCTCAACGACGCGCCGACCGCGGTGGACGACGCCTTCACCGTCGATCAGGATTCCACCGGCGGCCTCCCCGTCCTCGCCAACGATTTTGACGTGGACGGAACCTCCCAAGGCTATCCGATCCTGATCGACTTCACCGACTCCGACAATGGCGGCGCCGTCAGCTTTGGCGATGCCGGGCTGATCTTCGATACGGCGGGCGACTTCGTCGATCTCGCCGCGGGCGAGACGCGGCAGACGACGTTCTCCTACACGATCCAGGACGAGTTCGGCGCGAGCGACAGCGGCGTCGTGACGGTGACGGTCACCGGCGCGAATGACGCGCCGAGCGCGAGCGGGGTCATCGCCTCGGTCAGCGAGGACGCGCCGTTCGTCAACAACCTCATCGCGTTCAGCGACGCCTCCGATCCGGATACGAGCGACACGCTCTCGATCCTCTCGGTGAACGGCCAGACGCTCACGGCCGGGTCGATCACGCTCACCACCAGCGGCGGCGCCTCCCTGACGGTCTCCAGCAACGGCGACTTCACCTATGACCCGACCGTCGCCTTCAATGCGCTGAGCGGCCAGGCCCAGGGCTCCGACGACTTCACCTTCGTGATCACCGACGGGAACGGCGGCACGGTGGGGAGCTTCGGCTCGCTCACCATCCTCGGCGTGAACGACGCGCCGGTCGCGGTGAACGACGCCTTCGCCACCAACGCCCAGACCGAGATCGACATCGACCCGCTGGCGAACGATTCCGATGTCGACAGCGCCTTCAGCCTCGACAGCTTCGATGCGGCCGGCTCGCAGGGCGGCGCGCTCAGCGAGGTGGAGGGCGTTCTGAGCTTCAGCCCGGGCGAGGATTTCCTCGACCTCGCGCCGGGCGCCACCCGGAACACGAGCTTCACCTACACGATCCTCGACCAGTTCGGCGCGACGGCGACCGCGACCATCACCGTGACGGTTACGGGCGTCGGAGCCGGCCCCAACACCCCGCCGACCGGCGGCGCCGCGACGCTGGAGGTGAACGAGGACGAGACCGGCGCGGGGAACCTCTTCGCGCTTTCCGGCGCCTCCGACCCGGACGCCGGGGACGCGATCCGCATCGTCTCGGTGGACGGGCAGGCGCTCGGCGGCGGCGATCTCGCGGTTCAGCTCGAAGGCGGCGGCCGCGTCGCCTTCTCGTCGAACGGCGATTTCGTCTTCGACCCGCTCGGCCAGCTCGATTTCCTCGCCGAAGGGCAGCAGAACGACGTTCCGCTCCAGGTCGTGATCTCCGACCTCAGCGGCGCGACCGCGACGATCACCACCACCGTCTCGATCTTCGGGGTCAACGACGCGCCGGTTCTCTCTGACGACACCGCGACCGTCGACGAGGGCAGCTCGGCCGAGATCGACGTTCTCGCCAACGATTTCGATTTCGAGGAGGTCCTCGACGCCTCGAACATCAGCGGCTTCAACACGACAGGCACGGCCGGCGGCGCCTTCAGCCTCGGTTCGACCGGGATCGTCTTCGACGCAGCCGGCGATTTCGACGATCTGGCCGCAGGCCAGTCCCGCGAGACCAGCATCGCCTATGAGGTGACGGATTCGAACGGCGCCACCACGACGGCGACGCTCGTCGTCACCGTCACCGGCGTCAACGACGCGCCGGGCGCGGCGCCCGATGCGGCGACGACCAACCAGAACGCCGCCATCGAGATCGACGTTCTCGCCAACGATTCCGACCCCGAGGACGGGACGCCGTCGATCGATTTCTTCGACAGCACGGGCTCGGCCGGCGGCACGATCAGCTTTGGGCCGACTGGCCTCATCTTCGACCCGTCCGGCGATTTCGACGACCTCGCCGCCGGCGAGACGCGGGTGACGACCTTCGAATACGGCGTGATCGACGCCGCTGGCGAGACCGCACAGACCACCGTCACCGTCACGGTGACCGGCCTCAACGACGCGCCCGCCGCGCGGGACGACACGTTCGGCCTCGCCGTCGATCTCGACCTCGTCGTCGCGGTGACGAATTCGCAGGGCATAGTCTCGGTCTTCAACAACGACGGAACCGGCTCCTTCTCCGGCGGCGACGCGACGCTGGGCGGTAGTTCGGCCCCGACCGACGTGGCGCTCGGCGATCTCGACGGCGACGGCGATCTCGACGCCTTCGTCACCTTCGAGAGCGGCCAGGCCGACCGGGTGCTCCTGAACGACGGAACCGGCGTCTTCACCGATAGCGGCCAGCTGCTCGGAAACTTCCGCTCCGTCTCGGTCGAACTGGCCGATTTCGACGGCGACGGCGACCTCGACGCCTTCGTCGGCGGCGCGCGCACCGGCGGCGGAACGGCCAACCAGGTGCTGCTGAACAACGGCGCGGGCGTTTTCACCAATACCGGCCAGGGCATCATCAGCGGCATCGTCCACGACGTCGAGATCGCCGATCTCAACAACGACGAGATCCCGGACATCGTCCTCGCCGACAACAGCACGCTGACCTCCGACCTCTTCTTCGGGAACGGCGACGGCAGCTTCACCGTGGCCGGCGTCAGCCTCGTCGCGGCCCGGGGCGCTGCGCTCGGCGACGTGGACGGCGACGGCGACATCGACATCGCCCTCGCGACCACAGACACGGCCGGCGGCCGGCTCTACATCAACGACGGCCAGGGCAACTTCGCCGATACCGGCGCGCCCTTCGGCGCCTATGGATCGTTCGACGTCGATCTTGGCGACGTGGACGGCGACGGCGACCTCGACGCGGTGGTGGCCGGCGTCGGGAACAGCGCTGCGACCGTCTTCCTCAACGACGGCGCCGGCGCCTTCGCCGAGTTCGCCCAGAGCCTGCCGATCGTTCAGGCGGACGACATCGACCTCGCCGATCTCGACGGCGACGGCGATCTGGACTTTGTCGCCTTCACCGAGGGCTCCGGCGTCACCCGCACCTTCATCAACGACGGAACGGGGCGGTTCACCCAGGCGCAAGACCTTTCGATCTCATCGGTCGGGAACTTCACCTTCTCGACCGGCCACGGCAAGATCGGCGATGTCGACGGCGACGGCGGTCAGATCTTCGCCGACACGGCGACAACGCTGAAGCCGCTCTCGAACGATTTCGACGTGGACGGCGATGCGCTCCGCATCACCAGCATCGGCTCGAGCGCGCTCGGCGCCGGCGTCGCCATCGCGCCCGGCGGCAAGAGCCTGCAATACGATCCGACCACGATCACCGGCGCCAACACGCTCCCCGTCGGCCAGACGGTGACGGACACGATCACCTACACCATCTCCGACGGCGCGGGCGGAACCTCCACCGCCACGATCAGCGTCATCGTCACCGGCGTCAGCGCCGGCGGGCTCGCGCCGATCGCGCGGGACGAAAGTTCGACCGTCAACGAGGAGAGCCGGGTCGATGTCGCCGTCCTCAACAACGATTCCGCCCCGGACGGCGGGCCGCTCACCACCTCCATCGTCGCCGGGCAGACCTTCACCGGCGCCGTCTCGGTGCTCGCCAACCAGTCGATCCGCTTCGACCCGGCCGGCGCCTTCGATTTCCTCAGCGTCGGCG
>CALFYQ010000422.1 GCA_937952085.1 uncultured Paracoccaceae bacterium
CGGGGAGGGGCCGGCGCGGCCCGGGCTGGGCGCCCGTGCCCAAGCGGGGTGCTAGGGCCGTACTTCCGATGTTCGCCGCGCAAGCGTTCGGCGAGGCGACCGGGAAAGCATCCGCCGGACGCGCGCCTCAGGCTTCCATCGGCCGACGACCCGTGGCGCCGCCCGCGGCTAGATCCTGCGAAAGGTCAGGTAGCAGGGCGTGCGGCCTTCCCGCAGGGCCTTGGCTTCGTAGCGGGTGCCGGGCCAGTCGGGCCAGGGGCGGCGCCAGTCTTCGGGGCCCTTGGCCTGCCAGGCGAAGTCGGGGACGAGGCGGGCGGCCTCGAGAACGTGGCGGACATAGTCCGGGATGTCGGTGGCGACATGAAGTCGGGCGCCCGGCGCGGCGATGCGGGCGAGATCGGCGAGGTTCCCCGGGACGAAGCGCCGCTCATGGTGGCGCGCCTTCGGCCAGGGGTCCGGGTAGTTGACGAAGATGCGGGAGAAGGCGCCATCCCGCGCCACGTCGAACACCTCGCGCGCGTCGCCCTCATGCAGGCGGACATTGTGGAGGCCCTTCCCCTCCAGCGCGGAGACGCACATCGCGACGCCGTTGCGGAAGGGCTCGCAGCCGAGGATCAGCGCGCCGGGATTGGCCACGGCCATGGCGATCAGGTGCTCGCCGCCGCCGAATCCGACCTCGAGCCAGACCTCGCCCGCGCCCTCCGGATGGAGGGCGGCGAACTCCACCGGCCTGCGCTCCGGGTTCTCCGACCAGGCGAGGCCGGGAACGCGGAGCCCCGGCAGGCGGCTCTCGAGGAGCGCCGCCTGCCGGGGCCTCAACGTCTTGCCGCGGCGTCGCCCGTAGAAGTTGCGCCAGGGGGCGCCGTCCTCCCGCGGGGTCAGCTTGCCCATGGGCTCAGCGGATGGCCTTCGCGATGGCCTCGGCGAGATCCGTCTTCTCCCAGGAGAAGCCGCCCTCGCTGTCCGGCTCGCGGCCGAAATGGCCGTAGGCGGCGGTCCGCTGGTAGATCGGCTTGTTGAGGGCGAGATGGGTGCGGATGCCCTTCGGCGTCAGGTCCATCACCTCCGCCACGGCGCGCTCGATCGCGGCGTCGTCGACCTTCCCGGCGCCGTGCGTGTCGACATAGATCGAGAGCGGCTCGGCCACGCCGATGGCGTAGGAGAGCTGCAGCGTGCAGCGATCGGCGAGGCCGGCGGCGACCACGTTCTTCGCGAGGTAGCGCGCGGCGTAGGCGGCCGAGCGGTCCACCTTCGTCGGGTCCTTGCCGGAGAAGGCGCCGCCGCCATGCGGGGCCGCGCCGCCATAGGTGTCGACGATGATCTTGCGCCCGGTGAGGCCGGCGTCGCCGTCGGGGCCGCCGATCACGAACTTGCCGGTCGGGTTCACGTGCCAGACCGTCTTCTTGGTGATCCAGCCTTCGGGCAGCGTCTCACGGATATAGGGCTCGACGATGGCGCGCACCTTGCGGGAGGTGAGCTTGCGGTCGAGATGCTGGGTCGAAAGCACGATCTGCGAGACGCCGACCGGCGCGCCGCCCTTGTAGATGACGGAGATCTGGCTCTTCGCGTCCGGTCCGAGCGCGGGCTCGGTCCCGTTCTTCCGCACCTCGGCGAGGCGGCGGAGGATGGCGTGGGCGTAGAGGATCGGCGCGGGCATCAGCTCGGGCGTCTCGTTCGTCGCGTAGCCGAACATGATGCCCTGGTCGCCGGCGCCTTCGGCTTTCTTGTTCGTCTCGTTCACGCCCTGGGCGATGTGCGCCGACTGCTCGTGCAGCAGGTTCATCACCTTGACGGTCTCGTGGTGGAACTTCTTCTGCTCGTAGCCGATGTCCTTGACGCAGGCGCGGACGATGCCCTCGACCGACGCCTTCATCTCTTTCAGCTTCGCCTTGTCGGAGAGGCCGATCTCTCCGCCCACCACGACGCGGTTCGTCGTGGCGAAGGTCTCGCACGCGACGCGCGCCTGCGGCTCGACCGCGATGAACGCGTCGAGCACCGCGTCCGAGATCCGGTCACAGACCTTGTCGGGATGACCTTCGGAGACGGATTCGGAAGTGAAGACGTAGTCGCTGCGCGCCATATGAGGCAGACCCCCTCTTGCGAAGCGCCGCGGCGTCGCGCGCCGGGCCTATGCGAACCGCGGCGGTTTAGGCGTCGGAGCGGGCGCGGTCAACGTCCGCTCAGGCGTCGCCGGCGACCGAGCGGACGAGTTCTGCGAGGCGGCGGCGGGTCGCCGCGTCGGAAATCCGCTGGAAGGAGCGGTTGAGTTCGAGCCCCTCGGCCGTCGCCACGAAGTCGGCGACGCGCAGTTCGCCGCGTTCGGCGCCGGGCTCGAAGGCCGGTTGGGGCAGGTCCTCGAGCACCTCGGGCGGCATCTCCTCGAAGAAGAACTGGATCGGCGCGTCGAGCACCCGTGAGATCGCAAAGAGGCGGCTCGCCCCGATCCGGTTCGCGCCCTTCTCGTACTTCTGCACCTGCTGGAACGTGAGGCCGAGAAGCCGGCCCAGCTTTTCCTGACTCATTCCGAGCGCCACGCGGCGCAGCTTCACTCTGGCGCCGACGTGAACGTCGATCGGATTCGGCGACTTCATCAATTCCCCCTAACGGCGGTCGCGACAATACGCTCGCCAGCCGCAAAACGGCCGACGGCGCCGGATCGCGCCCCAATCCAGGGAACACTTCGGCGCTCCACCCCATCCCGGCTGGCTTTCTAGCCGTCGAGGCGAAGTCCGACCAAACGGATTCTCCGTTAATTGACGGAAATATCTCGGCGGCGCCGACTCAGGGTTGCAACCGCGACGAGCACGACTCCGAGGAAGAGTGCCGGACCGGACCCGAAGCGGCGATAGGGCGTAGGCGCCGCCGAATCGGGCAGGCGCGCATCGACCGCCGCCGCGCCGTGGCGGAGCGGTGTCGTGCGACCCCAGGGGTCGATCATCGCCGAATATCCGCGATTCGCCGCGCGGGCCACGGGAAGGCCTGTTTCGATCGCGCGGAGCCGGGCGGCGGCGAGGTGCTGGGCGGGGCCGGCCCAGCTTCCGAACCAGCCGTCATTGGTGACGAGGGCGAGCCATTCGGCCCCTTCGGCGGCGGCCCGCGTCTCCCCCGGAAAGATCATCTCGTAGCAGATCAGCGCGGCGAAGGGCGGCAGGCCCGGCGCAGTCATCAGCCGCCGCTCGCGGCCGGGCGCGATGCCGCCGCCGAGCCCGGCCATGGCGGCGACGCCGATGCGGCTCATGAAGTCGTCGAAGGGCAGATACTCGCCGAAGGGGACGAGGTGGATCTTGTCATAAGGCTGGGACAGGCCCTCGCCCGAGAGCACGAAGAAGCTGTTCCGCCAACGCGCGCCGATCTCGATCCTGGCCTCCGGGCCGGCGTCGAGCCGGAGCGAGCCGAGGCCGAGCGCGGCGGGGCCGAGCGCACCACGGATGCGGGCGCGGGCCTCCTCGGCCATGTCGATCGGAAAGGAGACGGCGGCCTCGGGCCAGAGCACGAGAGCGGGCGCCGCTTCGCCCTCGGTCGAGAGCGCGAGGAGCGCCTCGAATTGCGGGACGACGTTCTCCGGCTCCCACTTGTCGCGCTGGTCCACATCGGTCTGCACGACGCGGATGAGCGGCCGCTCCGGGCCCGGCGCCGAAGCTTCTTCGAGCCGGGCGGCGCCCCAGAGCCAGAGCGCGGCGAGCGCCGGGAGGGCGACAAGCGCGGGAACGAAAGCCCGCGGCCGGCGGAGCAGCGCGCCGGGCGCCAGAACGGCGGCGAGGGTCAGGAGCGAGAGGCCATAGGGGCCGATCAGCGCGGCGCCCTGCGCGACGGGCGTCTCCATCCAGGCATAGGCGGGCAGCGACCAGGGGAAGCCGGTGAGGACGGAGCCGCGGGCGGTCTCGGCGGCCGTCCAGGCCAGCGCGAGGGCGAGCGGCCCTCCGACCACTCGGCCCATCGCCGCGGCGAGGGCGAACCCCGCGCCCCAGAAGAGCGCCAGCCCGCCGGCGAGAAGGAGGATCGCGAAAGGCGCCATCCAGCCATGCCGCGCCGCATCGACGAAGAACGGATCGACGATCCAGTGGAGCGCAGCGGCGAAAAAGCCAGCGCCGGCGGCCCATCCGACACCGAAGGCGGCGCGGGGCGTCCGCCCCTCCCAGAGGAGATAAAGCGCCGGGCCGGCGAGAAAGAGCGCGGGCCAGAGGCCGATGTGCGGCTGCGCGGCGGCGAGAAGGGCGCCCGCGAGCGCGGCGGCGGCGAGCCGCGGACCGGCCCGCCGGAGCATGGGCTATTCCGCCGCTTTCGCTGTGGTCTCGGCGCCGGCGAGGCGGACGCGGAGCCGCTTGATGCGCCGCGGGTCGGCCTCGATCACCTCGAATTCGTGGCCGTCAGGGTGACGGATCACCTCGCCGCGCTCGGGCACGCGGTTCGAGAGCATGAAGACGAGGCCGCCGAGCGTGTCGACCTCCTCGTCGAGGTCGTCCGGCAGGAGATCGACCTGCGCGTCCTCCTCGAAGGCGGGAAGCTCGGCGCGGGCGTTGGCGACGAAGACGCCCGGCCCCTCGCGGCGCCACGGCGTCTCGTCGGCCTCGTCGTGCTCGTCCTCGATGTCGCCGACGATCTGCTCGACAAGGTCCTCGATGGTGACGAGGCCGTCGACGCCGCCATATTCGTCCACCACCACCGCCATGTGGATGCGCCGCTGCTGCATCCGCTGCATCAACCGGGTCGAGAGCATCGAGGGCGGCACGACGAGCACCTGCCGGAGATGCTCCTCGATGCGGAAGGGCGCGGGCGGGGCCATCTCGGCGCCCGGTTCGGGCGCGAAACCGCGGGCGAGCGCCACGTCCTTCACGTGGATGAAGCCGATCGGGTCGTCCAGCGTCTCGCGGTAGATCGGCAGGCGGCTGTGCGCCCCTTCGCGGAAGGCCTCGGTCAGTTCCTCCAGCGTCGCACTGGCCTCGGCGGCGACGATGTCGGCGCGGGGGATCATGATGTCCTCGACGCGCTGGCCACGCATCGTGCGGATGTTGCTGAGGAGCTTGCGCTCGCCCGGGGTCGCGCCGGCGGCGGGCTCTTCGTCCTCCTCCGCCTCCGCGCCGAAACCGAGAAGACGGGCGAGAAAGCCCTGCCTTCGTCCTGAGTCTTCATCCTCGGGGGTCGAGCTTCGCTCCGACCCCTCGCCGTTCTCCGGCGCCTTCGCGTCCGTCATCCGCTCCGTTCCCGCCGCGCTTCCAGGCGGTCCTCTTCCCTCCCGGCCGCATAGGGATCGGGGATCCCCATCGCGCCGAGCGCGCGCGCCTCAAGCGATTCCATCAACTCGGCGTCCGCGTCGGTTTCGTGGTCATACCCTAACAGGTGCAGAACGCCATGCGCGAATAGATGCGCGAAGTGGCGTTCGACAGGGATATGTTGCGCCCGCGCCTCGGATTCAACGGTTTCGCGGGCGAGCGCGATGTCTCCGAGAAAGCCCGGCGGCGGCGTACCGGGCGCCTCGCCCGGCGCGGCGGGCGCCAGCGGGTGGGCCGGCCAGGAGAGCACGTTGGTCGGCGCCGGCTTGCCGCGGAAGCCCGCGTTCAGCTCGGCGATGCGGGCGTCGTCGCAGAGGAGCACGCTGATCTCGAAGCCCTGCGGCCGCAGCCCGGCGACCACGAGCGCCTGCTCCGCGGCCCGGAGCGCAATCTCGCGATGCCAGGGCGCGGCCTCGTCCCAGGCCTCGTCCTCCAGGTTGAACTCGACCTCGAGGGTCATTTGCCCGGCGTCGCTCCCTTGCGCCGGTCGGCGTCGTAGGCCTTCACGATCTTGGCGACAAGCGGGTGGCGGATCACGTCTTCCGCGGTGAAATGCGCGAACTCGATGCCGGGCACGCCTTCGAGCACCCGCGTCGCCTCGACGAGGCCCGAGCCGACGCCGCGCGGCAGGTCGATCTGCGACGGATCGCCGGTGATCGCCATGCGCCCGCCCTCGCCGAGCCGGGTGAGGAACATCTTCATCTGCATCTCGGTCGCGTTCTGCGCCTCGTCCAGCACCACGAAGGCGTTGGAGAGGGTGCGGCCGCGCATGAAGGCGAGGGGCGCGATCTCGATCACCTTGTCCTCGATGTATTTCTGCACCTGCCGCGCCGGCAGGAGATCGCCGAGCGCGTCGTAGAGCGGCTGCATGAAGGGGTCGATCTTCTCCTTCATGTCGCCCGGCAGGAAGCCGAGCCGTTCGCCCGCTTCGACCGCCGGGCGGGAGAGGACGATCCGGTCCACCTTTCCCTCGGTGAACATCGCCACCGCCGCCGCTACGGCGAGATAGGTCTTGCCGGTGCCGGCCGGGCCGATGCCGAAGACAAGCTCGGACCGGAAGAGCGAGCGGACATATTCGGCCTGCGTCGCCGTCCGCGGCTCGACCACGCGGCGGCGGGTGCGGATCTCGACCCGCCCGCCGCGGAAGAGCTCTAGCTGGCCGGGATCGGCGACGGGCGGGGCGCCCTTCATGCGGATCGCCGCTTCCACGTCGCCATGCTCGACCGCCCTGCCCTGCTCCAGCCGCTCATAGAGGGATTGCAGCGCCGTCGCGGCCGCCGCCACCCCGTCTTCCGGGCCGTGCAGCGCGAGCCGGTTGCCGCGGCGCGCGATGACGATGTCGAATCCGGCCTCGAGGGCCGCAAGATTCCGGTCGAAGCCGCCGCAGAGGTCGATCAGCAGCCGGTTGTCGGGGAACTCGATCACACGGTCGGCCGGATTGGCCTCCGCAATCGCCGGGTCGAACGTCGCGCTCGCCAAGCCGCCTCCTCGCCTCGCCGGCGCCAACCGCGCCGGACAGCCCGAACGTGGCGCCGCCGAAGCTGCGCGGCAAGCGATTTCGCCACCACATCTTGTGTTATTTCGGCGACGTTGCGACGAGTGCGCCATGGACGAGATCGAGACGGTTGTGATCGGCGCGGGCGTCGTCGGGCTGGCCCTGGCGGCGCGGCTCGCGGCCGCCGGGCGCGAGGTGGTGATCCTCGAGACGGAGGCGCTGATCGGCGCCGGAATCTCCTCGCGGAACTCCGAGGTGATCCACGCCGGGATCTACTACCCGCCAGGGAGCCTGAAGGCGCGGCTCTGCGTCGAGGGGCGGCGGATGCTCTATGAATGGTGCGCCGCGCACGGGGTCGAGGCGCGCAAGCTCGGCAAGCTGATCGTGGCGACCGAGCCGGAGGAGACGGCGAAGCTCGACGCGCTCGCCGCCACCGCGGCGCGGAACGGGGTCGAGGGCCTCCGCCGGCTTTCCGGCGCCGAGGCGCGGGCGATGGAGCCGGCGCTCCGGGCCGAGGCGGCGCTCCTGTCGCCGGAGACCGGGATCGTCGACAGCCACGGGCTGATGCTCTCCCTCCTCGGCGCGGCGGAAGCGCATGGCGCGATGCTGGCGCTCGGCGCGCCGGTTCTTTCGGTGACGGCCGCGCGGGGCGGGTTCGAGGTGGAGGCGGGCGGCGAGGCGCCGATGCGGCTCTTCGCGCGGGAGGTGGCGAACGCCGCCGGGCTCCGCGCGCCGGGCCTCGCGCCGGCGGCGGCTCCGGGGCCGAAGATGCTGATGGCGAAGGGGAACTATTTCCGGCTCCAGGGGCGGGCGCCGTTTTCCCGGCTGATCTATCCGGCGCCGGTGACGGGCGGGCTTGGCGTGCATCTGACGCTCGATCTCGGGATGCGGGCGCGGTTCGGGCCGGATGTCGAATGGATCGAGCGGGAGGACTACGAGGTCGACCCGTCCCGCGGTGAGAGCTTCTACGCCGCGATCCGCCGATACTGGCCGGGGCTGCCGGACGGGGCCCTTCTCGCCGACTATGCCGGCATCCGGCCGAAGCTGGCCGGGCCGGAGGCGGGCGGGGCGGCGGATTTCCGCATCGAGGGGCCGGAGACGCACGGGGTTCCCGGCTATCTCGGCCTTTACGGGATCGAGAGCCCCGGCCTCACTTCCTCCCTCGCCATCGCGGCGGAGGGGGCGGCGCGGCTCGGCGTCACGCCGCGTTGACGGACCAGTCGTATTCGGTCCGGTCGATCCGGCTGCGCCCGGCCAGCCCGGCGGCGAGGGCGGGCTCGGCGAAGCCCGCGAGATGCGAGATCACGCCCGCCTCCGAGCCGCCGAAATCCGCCTCGAACCAGTCGTAGATCTTCGAGACGACGAGCTCTCCGCCCTCGATCCGCGCGCCGCGGGGATGGTTCGCATAGGCCCGCGCCGCGGCGTCGAGCGCCGGCCCCGGCGGGCCGCCGAGCCAGGGTTCGGCCCGGAGATCCGGGCAGCCGATCGAGGCGCAGTTGACCGCGTAGTGGACCCGCGGGTCGCCCCAGACCGGGCGGAGGACGCCGTGCTCCACGTCGTCGAGCGAGAGATCGGCGCCGGCGACGCGGAACCGCGTTCCCGACCA
>CALFYQ010000423.1 GCA_937952085.1 uncultured Paracoccaceae bacterium
GGTCGCGGAAGGCGGGGCGCAGCTTCGCGCCGCGCTCCTCCCCCTCATCTCCCTTTGCCGCCCGGGGCCGCTCCCCCGCGTCTGGTCGATCTGAAGAAGGCTCGCGCATGAACCTCACGCCCCGCGAAAAGGACAAGCTCCTGATCTCCATGGCCGCGATGGTGGCGCGCCGCCGGCTCGAACGCGGCGTGAAGCTGAACCACCCGGAGGCCATCGCCCTCATCACCGATTTCGTGGTCGAGGGGGCGCGGGACGGCCGATCGGTGGCGGACCTGATGGAGGCGGGCGCGCATGTGATCACCCGCGCGCAATGCATGGAGGGGGTGCCGGAGATGATCCACGACGTGCAGGTCGAGGCGACCTTCCCGGACGGGACGAAGCTCGTCACCGTCCACGAGCCGATCCGGTGAGCGGCGTGATCCCCGGAGAAGTCATCCCCGCGCCCGGCGAGATCGAACTGAACGCCGGCCAGACCGCGCTCACGATCACGGTCGCCAACACCGGCGATCGGCCGGTGCAGGTCGGCTCCCACTACCATTTCGCCGAGACCAACGAGGCGCTCTCCTTCGACCGCGCAGCGGCGAAGGGCATGCGCCTCGACATCGCCGCCGGCACCGCGGTGCGGTTCGAGCCGGGCCAGGAACGGGAGGTTCGGCTGGTGCCGTTCCGCGGCGCCCGCAAGGTCTTCGGCTTCCAGGGCAAAGTGATGGGCGCGCTTTGAGACGCCCCGAAAGGAATCTATGACCCGCCCCACCAACGTATTCGACCTGATGCTGAGCGCCTCGTTGCTCTCCCGGCTCGCCTGGGAGGCGCAGTCGGTGGCGACGATGCGGGCCTTCGGCATCGCCGGCTTCTGGTCGGTCGCCCCCTCGGAAAACCTCCGCATGGTCTGGGAGAAGCCGGCCGCCTTCGCCGACGCGCTCGGCGAGGCGACGAGCGCCGCCATCGACGGCGCCCGCCCTGACGAGGTGCTTGACGCCTGGACCGGCGCGCTCCGCCGCCGCACCGCCTCCAACATGCGCCGCCTCTCGCGCCAGGGCCCGAGGCTCGGGCTGTGAGCCGGCCGGCGCGCCACGACCGAATTCGCCTCTAGAGGACCCGCCCATGCCCGCACGCATCTCCCGCCGCGACTACGCCGCGATGTTCGGCCCGACCACCGGCGACAGGGTGCGGCTGGCGGACACCGAGCTTTTCGTGGAGGTGGAGAAGGACCTCACCACCTATGGCGAGGAGGTGAAGTTCGGCGGCGGAAAGGTGATCCGGGACGGGATGGGCCAGGCCCAGACCTCGCGCCAGGAAGGCGCGGTCGACACCGTCATCACCAACGCCCTGATCATCGACCATACGGGCGTCTACAAGGCGGATGTCGGCCTGAAGGACGGGCGGATCGCCAGAATCGGCAAGGCGGGGAACCCGGACACGCAGCCGGGGGTGAACATCGTCGTCGGGCCCGGCACCGACGCCATCGCCGGCGAGGGCAAGATCCTCACCGCCGGCGGGTTCGACAGCCACATCCACTTCATCTGCCCGCAGCAGATCGAGGAGGCGCTGATTTCCGGCGTCACCACGATGCTGGGCGGCGGCACCGGCCCCTCCACGGGCACCAACGCCACCACCTGCACGCCGGGCGCCTGGCACATCTCCCGCATGCTCCAGGCTTTCGACGCCTTCCCGATGAACCTCGCGCTCTCCGGCAAGGGCAACGCCGCGACGCCGCGGGAGCTGGAGGCGCAGATCCGGGCCGGCGCCGCCGCGCTCAAGATGCACGAGGACTGGGGCACCACCCCCGCCGTCATCGATTGCTGCCTCTCCGTCTGCGACGCGATGGACGTGCAGGCGATGATCCACACCGACACGCTGAACGAGAGCGGCTTCGTCGAGGCGACGGTCGCGGCGATGAAGGGCCGCACGATCCACGCCTTCCACACCGAGGGCGCCGGCGGCGGCCATGCGCCGGACATCATCAAGGTGGCGGGGCTTCCCCACGTCCTACCCTCCTCGACCAACCCGACGCGGCCCTACACCGTCAACACGCTCGAGGAGCACCTCGACATGCTGATGGTCTGCCACCACCTCGACAAGTCGATCCCGGAAGACGTCGCCTTCGCCGAAAGCCGGATCCGGAAGGAGACCATCGCCGCGGAGGACATCCTCCACGACATGGGCGCCTTCTCCATCATCGCCTCGGATTCTCAGGCGATGGGCCGGGTCGGCGAGGTCATCATCCGCACCTTCCAGACCGCCGACAAGATGAAGCGCCAGCGCGGCCGGCTGCCGGAAGAGACGGGCGCGAACGACAATTTCCGCGTCCGCCGCTACATCGCCAAGGTCACGATCAACCCGGCCATCGCGCACGGAATGTCGCACGAGATCGGCTCCATCGAGGAAGGCAAGCGCGCCGACCTCGTCCTCTGGTCCCCCGCCTTCTTCGGCGTGAAGCCCGATCTCGTCCTTCTCGGCGGGATGATCGCGGCGGCGCCGATGGGCGACCCGAACGCCTCGATCCCGACGCCGCAGCCGGTGCATTACCGGCCGATGTTCGGCGCCTATGGCGGCGCGACCGGGGCGACCGGCGTCACCTTCGTCTCCGAGGCCGGGCTCGGCCAGGGCGCGGCGCTCGGGCTCCGGAAGGGGCTCGTGGCGGTGAAGAACACGCGCGGCGGCATCTCGAAGGCCTCGATGGTTCTGAACTCGGCGACGCCCGCCATCGAGGTGAACCCGGAGACCTATGAGGTCCGCGCCGACGGCGAGCTTCTGACCTGCGAGCCGGCTTCGGTGCTGCCGATGGCGCAGCGGTATTTCCTCTTCTGATGCGCAGGGGGGGCGAGCGGGGGGCGGCGCTCCTCGACGTCCTCGTCGCGCTTGCGCTGACCGGAATGCTCGCCGGCGCGGTCGGCGGCATGTTGCGCGCGGGGCTCCTGACCACCGAGCGCGCCGGCGCGCGCTCCGAGGCCGGGGCGGCCGCCCTCCTCCTGCGGCGGGAGTTGACCGGCCTTCTCGCCACGATCGAGGCAGCGACGCCGGAAGCCGGGCCGAGCTTCCGCGCCGACGCGGAAGGGCTCCGCTGGCGCGGGGTCGACCCGGATGACGGCGCCGCCCGCTGGCTCCGCCTCACGCCCGATCTCGCCCTCGGCCGCTGCGAAGGCCCGGATGGGCCGTGCGAGGACGCGCCGCCCGAAGGCCCGGCCGCCTTCGCCTTCCTCGACGCCGAAGGCGCCTGGCGGGAGGATTGGCCGCTCGGCGCCCCGCCAGCGCTGATCCGCGTCACCGCCGGGGCGGACGAGATCCTGATCGCGCCGCGCATCCTCGGGGCGCAGCGGTGAGGCGCGCCAGTCCTCGTCGCGGCGAGCGGGGCGCCGCCTATCTCCTCGCGCTCGGCGCGTTGGCGCTGGTCGGCGCGCTCGCCGCCTCCGCCCTGCCCCTCGCCACTGGGCCGGCGACCCGCGCAGCCGCGGCGGTGGCCGAGGCGGAGGCCCGCCGCGCCGCCGAGGCCGCGCTCCATCGCCTTCTCGCCGCCGCCGCGGCGGAGGATCTTCGCCGCGCCCTGCCGCTTGGCGGCGAGGTCGTCTCCACCGCCTTCGACGAGGGCTTCGCCGAGGCGCGGCTCGACCTTTCGGCGCAGGATGTCGGCGGCCTCGTCGACCTTTCCGCCGCGCCGGAGGAGGTGCTGGCCCGGCTTCTCGCCGTCACCGGCGCCGCCCCGCCCGAAGCCGCGGAAATCGCCGCCGCCTGGGTCCGCGGGCGGGCCGCCGAGGGCCGCCGCGCCGGTTTCGCGACGCCCGAGGCCGCGCTCGCCGCCCTGCCCGCGCCGCTCCGCGCGGCCGGCCGCGCGGCGCTGTCGCAGGCGACCGTCTGGTCCGGCCGCGCCACGGTGGACCCCGAGACGGCGACGGCGCCCGCCCTTGCGGCGACCGCCGGCCTGTCGCTCGGCGCGGCGCAGGCCTTCATCGCCCGCCGCGCGCTCGAAGGCCGCCGAACGCCGCCGCCGGAGGCGCCCGAGGGGGCCTACGCCGCCTCGGATGGCCGCGTGATCCGCTTCGCGATCCGTGCGGAAACCGCCGCGGGCGGGCGCGCCGCGATCGAGGCGGTGGCGCGCTTTTCCGCTTCCCCGCGCCGGCCCGTCGAGCTTCTGGCCTGGCGCTAGAACGGCTGGCTCAGCCCGCACGAAGGGCGGCGGCGGACGAGCGATGGGTCCGTCGCACAGGCCAGCGCGCAAGCCGGGCGCGTTTCGGCCTTGATCTCACCCGCCGAGCGCGCGCATCCGCTCGAGGAGCCAGGGGTCCTTCATCCCGAGTTCGAAGGCCCGCCGAAAGTTCCGGTCGGCGTCGCCCTTGCGGCCGAGCCGGTCGAGAAGCTTGCCGGCGCGGAACCAGGGCTCCGGCCATTCCGGGGCGAGTTCCGCCGCCGCCTGGTAGTCGGCCAGCGCCGCCGCGTCGTCCCGCCCCTCCCGCGTCCGGCCGCGTTGCAGGCGCGCCCCGGAATCGTTCGGCGCGTCGCGCAATACGCGGGAGAAATCCGCCTCCGCGTCGCCCGCCCGGCCGAGCGCGAGGAGGGTCAGCCCGCGATTGTAGCGCGCGTCCACGTCGCCGCCGTCGAGCCGCACCGCGGCGTCGAACTCCTCGAAGGCGGCGTCCGCCCGGCCGAGCCGGAGCCAGAACGCGCCGCGCACCAGCCGCACGTCGACGCTCCGCGGCGCGAGGGCGAGCGCGGCGTCGAGGTCCTTCGCCGCGCCGAGCCGGTCGCCCAGCGCCTCCCGCGCCTGGGCGCGGCCGAGCGGCAACTCCACCCGGGAAAGCCCGGTCGCCGCCGCCGCCTCGAAGGCGTCGAGCGCGGCCGAGGCCTGGCCCATCGCCAGAAGCGCGTCGCCGAGATTGAGCGAGGCGAGAAATTCCTGCTCGGTCGTCAGCCCGCCGAGCGAAAGCGCGCGGCGGCAATGATGCACCGCCTCCGCCGCCGGCGCCGAAGGCGCGCCGCATCGCTCCAGCGAGCCGTCCGCCGCGAGCACGGCGGGCGGCGCGAGGAGCGCCAGCGCAAGAATGAGCGAAAACCGCCGCATGGCGAGAGACATAGAGCCCGCCCGGCGCGGCGCCAACTGCGCGCCGTCGTTGCGCGGCCCGTCCGCGTAACGCAAAGTAATCGGACGGGGCGCGGGGGCGCCGGAACAACGAGGGAGATCGAAACATGGCCGGCGAAGGCGACAAGTTCGAAGTCTACCAGGACAAGAAGGGCGAATGGCGCTGGCGGCGGAAGGCCTCCAACGGCCAGATCGTCGGCGCTTCGTCCGAGGGCTATTCCAAGCGCTCCGACTGCGAGGCGAACATGAACCGCGGCCCGAACCCCTCCGACAAGTGGGAGTTCTACGAGGACAAGCGCGGCGAGTGGCGCTGGCGGCGGAAGGCCTCGAACGGCAACATCATCGGCGCCGCCTCCGAGGGCTACAAGAAGCGCTCGGACGCCGAAGCGAACGCGGCGCGCCAGGGATGGACCGCCTGAGCCCCAAGCCCGCGCCGGCGCGGCGGTGATCGACGCCGCCGCAAGCTGGCTTCTCGACGCCTCCGCGGCGACGAACCAGACGCTGCGGAGCCTCGGGCTCCTGATCGGCCTCCCGGCCCTCAGCTGGGGGGCGACGAAGGCGCTCCTCTCCGCCGAGGGGCGCGACGATCTCTGGGCGCGGATGGCGCGGACGGCGGAAAGCCCTGAACGCGCGCTCGCGCTCCACGACGCCCTGCTCGGCCCGGCGCCCGGCGCGGCGCGCCTCGCCGCGGTGGCGCTCCTCGTCTCGCTCCCGCCGCTGCTCGCCACGCTCCTCGGCTTCGCGCATCTCGTGCCGGAATTCGCCACCTCGCTGCTGACGATGCCGGAGGCGCGGCCCTATTACCTCCGGCAGTTCCTGACCGAGGGGCTCTTCACCGTCTTCGCGGTCAACTACGCGTCGCTCTCGCTGGCCGCCTCGCTCCGGGCGCGGGCGGCGCGGTCCGGGATCTGGCCGCTCCTTCTCGCCGACATGGCGGTGCGGGTCGGGCTCTTCGCCGCGGTGATCGCTTTCGTCTATTTCGTCTCGTCCCAGGTCTTCGGCTCGTTCGGCGGCGACGGGACGACGGCGCTCCGCACGGTCGGGCCGACGCTCCGCGCGGCGCTCGAATTCGACAACGTCTCGGCGGCCTATTTCTACGCCGCGGCGCTGCCCGGCCTGCCGCTTTTCCTCGCCGCGGCGCTCGATCTCAGCGCCCGCCTGCCCTGGCTCGGCGCCGCGCTCCGGGCCGCGTTCTTCTATCTCCCGCTGCGGAAGGACCCGATCCTCGCCGGCGCCGTCGTCATCGGCGCCTTCTTCGCGCTTCTCTCGGCGCTGGCCTCGCTCGCCTACGGCGCGCTCTGAGACGGCGCGCTCAGCGCCGCCCGCCCTTCGGCCTCAGCTCCGTCGGGTCGATCCGGCTCGGGCCGACATGGGCGTCGAGCCAGGCGCGCGCCGGCGCGGTCCGGTCCCAGAACGCGGCGGCGTGGTCGAAGGGGCGCCGCCCCGCCTCCGCCTCGGCGGGCGGAATCGTCTCCCGCATCGCGATCGCCTTCATCCTGATCAGCCGGATCCGCGGGTGCGCCTTGTCGTAGCCCCGCGGCGCGGTCTTCACCGCCTCGCCGGTGATCTCGACGCCGCCCGCCTCGAGCGCCGCGACGATCTCAGCCATCTCCGCGCCCTTCGATCCGTCGAGCGCCGCGCGCCATCGTTCGGTCTGGTCCGTCGTCATGTCCCAGTAGCCGGTCCCGGCGGTGAAGCCGCGCGAGGAGATCGCCGCATAGAGCCCCGCCGCGCCGGTCTCCGGCATCACGGCGCCATAGGTTGCGGTCTTGTAGGGGCGCTTGTCCTTCGAGAAGCGGATGTCCCGATAGGGCCGGAAGAACTTCGCCCGCCCGCCCCGCGACGCCGCGGCCTCGTGGATCAGGGCCTCCAACGGCGCACGGATTCCGGCTTCCCAGAAGGCCTTTTCGCGCTCCCAGAACTCCTTCGTGTTCTCCGCCTCGAGCCGAGCGAAGAACGCGCAGGCGCCGGCGGCGAAGCCCTGAAAGCTCACAGCGCCTTGTGCGTCCCGTCGCAGAGCGGCGCCTTCGCCGAGGCCTTGCAGCCGCAGAAGAACACCTTGCCGTCCGCCCCCGCCTCGTATTTCAGCGGCGCGAGCCCGGTCCCCTTGTGGGAGCCGTCGCAGAAGGGCTGGGATTTCGACCGCCCGCAGGCGCACCAGAAATAGGTCTTCCCGCCCTCCACCTCGACCGGGTAGGGCGCTTTCTGGGCGATGATCGGCGCTTCGGACATCGGGCTGGCTCCTCGCTGGCTCTCGCCGGCGAGACTAGCGCGCCGCCGGCGCGGCGCCAGTCAAACCTTGCTGAGGCGCTCAGTACTTCTTCGGAACGTAAAGCGCGTCCGGCAGCGTACGCCGCTCGTAGTTCGGGTTGTAGACCCGCTCGGGCAGCGAGATCTCCTCGTGCGGCGCCGGCTCGTAGGGGATCTGCGTCAGCAGGTGATCGATGCAGTTGAGCCGCGCGTGCTTCTTGTCGTTGCCCTCGACGATGTGCCACGGCGCCTCGTCGATCGAGGTGCGCGCCAGCATCTCGTCCTTCGCCTTCGTATAGGCCTCCCAGCGGACGCGGGACTGGAGGTCCATCGGCGAGAGCTTCCACTGCTTCATCGGATCGTGGATGCGCATGAGGAAGCGCATCTGCTGCTCCTCGTCGGTGATCGAGAACCAGTACTTGATGAGGATGACGCCGGAGCGGACCAGCATCCGCTCGAATTCCGGCACGTCGTTGAAGAACTGCTCGACCTCGTCCTCGGTGGCGAAGCCCATCACCCGCTCGACGCCGGCGCGGTTGTACCAGGACCGATCGAACAGCACGATCTCGCCGCCGGCCGGCAGGTGCGGGACGTAGCGCTGGAAATACCACTGCGTCGTCTCGCGCTCGGTCGGCGCCGGCAGCGCGACGACGCGGCAGATCCGCGGGTTGAGCCGCTGGGTGATCCGCTTGATGACGCCGCCCTTGCCGGCCGCGTCCCGCCCCTCGAAGAGAACGACCACCTTCCGGCGGTGATGCGCCACCCAGTCCTGCAACTTGATGAGCTCCGACTGGAGGCGAAGGAGCTGCCTGAGATAGTCGCGCCGCTCCAGCGAGGGCGGGTGCGCCTTCTTGTAGATGCGCCGGATCTCCTCGGAGAGGGCGATGTCCTCGAATTCGAGCTCGGCGTCCTCGTCGAAGAGGTCGGCCAGCTCCGCCGCGAGCCAGTCGTCCGCGCCGCGCTCCCCGCTCCGGTCCATTCGGCATCTCCCGCTCATGTCGAAGCGGGAGAAAATCATATAAAGACGACTGTTTCTTGTCAGCAACGGTTTGCAATCCGAGACGGCTGTGCCTTTGACGTCTCGTCAGATTTGGCGCATGTTTTATCGAAATCGTAGGTTTTGGGGTTGGGGGACACATCTTGAAAATGCGACTGGCGCTTGCGCTCGTCGTCGCCGCATTCGCATCGAATGCCGCGACGGCGGATGAACGATCGGAACTCCGCGCGAAACAGGCCGCGCTCTACGAGCAGATGCTTGCGGCGCCGACCGAGGCCGCGCCGATGGTCGAATACGCCCGGGTCTCGGTCGAGCTTGGGGACTTCGACGCGGCCATCGCGACGCTCGAACGCGCGCTCATCTTCGAACCGAACGAGCCGCTGACGCGGTTCGAGCTTGGCGTCGCCTATTTCCGCATCGGCTCCTACGGCGTTGCGGAATACCAGATCACGGAGGCGCTGAAGGGCGGCCTGCCGGGCGAACTGACCGACCAGGCGGAGCTTTACCTCGCCGAGATCGCGGCGCGCACCGACACGTCGCGGTTCAGCGGCGTCGCCGCCTTCGGCCTCACCGCCGCCTCGAACGCCAACAACGGTCCGCGAAACGAGATCATCTCCTTCTTCGGCGTGCCGGCCCTGCTCGCCCCGGGCTCGACCGCGCAGGGCGATGTCGGCGTGCGCGCCTCGATCGCGGCGCGGCATGTCTACGATCTCGGCCGCGCCAACAACGACAGCTTCATCACCGACTTCTCGGCGCAGTCGATCCACTATTTCAGCGAGACGGGCGGCGACGTGGACGTCGCCTATCTCACCCTCGGGCCGAGCCTCGCGCTCGACGACAAGGCCTACGGCCCGAAGATCCGGCCCTACGCCCGCGTCGGCCACGCCCGCGCCGGCAACGACTCGCTCTTCACCGATTTCGGTCTCGGCGCGACCGTCTCCGCCCCGGTGACCGACATGCTTACCAGCTTTGGCGAGATCGGCCTCACCCGGCGGGAGTTCCACAACGGCTTCGACGCGTTCGACAGCGTGATCGTCGCCGCCGAGGTCGGCGCGACCGCGCGGGTCGCGCCGCGCATGTCGATCTCCGGCTCGGTCTTCGGGGCGGCCGAGTTCACCGATGGCGGCGCCTTCGACAACCAGGAAGTCGGCCTCCGCTACTCCGTCGCCTATTCCTACGATCCGCGGCTCGACTGGGCCGAGGGGCTCTGGACGCTGAAGGGCCATGTCCGGGTGACGGAGCGGTTCTATGACGACCCGGTCGCCGCGATCGACCCGGCGCGCAAGCGCAACGAGGAGGAGTTCCGCTTCGGCCTCTCCCACCTCTTCCGTATCCAGGACGGGTTCGGCGTGCGCCTCGACGGCGATTATCTGACGCGGGACGCGAACATTCCGAATTTCGACCTGGACAATCTCAGCGGGGCGATCTCGGTCGTCTACGAATTCTAGGAGGCGGGCATGAAACCCATTCGCTCACGCTTCGCGCTTCTCGCGGTTCTCGCCCTCTTCGCCGGCCCGGCCGCGGCCGAACAGGTCGGTCTGATGGGCGCGGCCAACCCGGACCTGACCGGCACGCCGCCCTCGGCGGCGTCACGGCTCCTGGTCACCGGCGACGCGGTCTTCCTCGACGAGGAGATCGTATCCGGCCCCGACGGGCTCGGCTTCGCCATGTTCCCGGACCAGACGACGCTGACCATCGCGCCGAATTCGCGGATCGTGCTCGACCGCTACGTCTACGATCCGGCGAGCGCCACGGGCTCGATCAGCATCGGCCTCGCCAAGGGCGCGGTGCGGCTGATCGGCGGGCGCATCACCAAGTCCTCCGACGCGGTGATCCGTACCAGCACGGCGACGATCGGCATCCGCGGCGGCGCCGCGGCGGTCTCGGCGCGGGAGGATGGCGGCGCCGAGGTGGCGCTGCTCGGCGGAGAATACGCCCGGATCCAGGCCGGCGGCGGCGAGCTGTTCGTCTCCCGCGTCGGCGGGCAGGCCTCCATCGCGCCGGGCGGCCCGCCGGAGTTCACCGGCATCCTCGATGCGCAGGAGGCGGCGCTCCTCGCCGGCATGTTCGAGACGCCGGGCCTCGGCGGCGCCGAGCCGAGCCGGATTCGCGGCTCCGCCCGCGGCCTAGCCGAAGCGAACTCGCTCGCCGAAAGCTCGCGCGGGCCGGCCGCCTCGACCTCGGGCCTGTTCCTCGACACGCCGGCCACGCTCGATGAGGATTTCGACGTCTCCTCGGTCCACGAGGTGTCGCAGGGCGCGATCTTCTCCGACGCGGACAGTCTGAACGATGTCGTCATCAACGGCGATTTCGTCGATGTCGGCGGCGACGGCGTGGTGCGCGGGCAGCTTGTCTGGGCCGACAGCTCGGACCTCGACCTGCACCTCATCCTGCCGGGAGACGCCGGCGAGGTCTTCTTCGGCAACCGGACGATCACCTTCAACGACGGCGGCGCGGTGGCGACGCTCGACGCCGACAATCTCGGCGGGGTGATCAACGTGGCGCCCGACAAGCGGGTGGAGAACATCGTCGTCACCGGGGACCGCATCCCCGCCGGCACCTATGTGTTCTTCGTCGACGCCTTCTCGATCCGGAACACCAACGGCACCGACTTCTCGCTGACGGTGACGGGCGATGGCGGCGCCACCACGCAGACGCAGACCGGCACGCTGTTCACGAATGGCGAGAACAGCCCGACCCTGCCGGTCGTCGTCGGCGGCGGCGGCAACTCCTGAACCGGAACGCGGCGCGGCGGCGAGAGGCCGCCGCGCCGAACCCTCAGAACCGCAGCGCCTTCGCCTGGAGCACCTGCGGCAGGGCCATGATCTCGGCCAGCATCGACGGGTTCAGCGTCTCGTCCACCCCGATCAGCGCGATCGCCTCGCCGCCCTTCTCCGCCCGGCCGAGCGAGAAGGTCGCGATGTTCACCCCGAGCGCGCCGAGCTTGGTGCCGAGCGCGCCGATATAGCCCGGCGTGTCGGAGTTGGTGGTGTAGAGCATGTGCGCCATCGGCTCCGCCTCGAGGCCGATGCCCTTGATCTGGATGATCCGCGGCCGCCCGTCGCCGAAGACCGTGCCGGCGACGGCGCGGGTCTGCGCCTCCGTCGTCACGATAAGGCGCATGTAGGAGCCATAGGCGCCCTGAGCGTCCTTCCGCGTCTCGGCGATCTTCACGCCGCGCTCGCGCGCGACGAGCGGGGCGGAGACCATGTTCACCGTCCCCTCTCCCACCAGCGGGGTGAGGAGCGAAGCGACGAGCGCGGCGGTCAGCGGCTTGAGGTTCAGCTCGCCCACCTCGCCGACATACTCGATCTCGATCTCCTTGATCGCGTTCTCGGTCACCTGCCCGGCGAAGCCGCCGAGCGTCTCCGCCACGGCGATCCAGGGTTTCAGCCGCGGCGCTTCCTCGGCGGTGACGGAGGGCGCGTTGATCGCGTTCGAGATCGCGCCGTAGTTCAGGTAATCGGCCATCTGCTCGGCGACCTGGAGCGCCACGTTCTCCTGCGCCTCGTTTGTCGCGGCGCCGAGATGCGGCGTCGCCACGAAGTTCGGGCAGCCGAAGAGCGGGTTCTCCTTCGCCGGCTCCACCGAGAAGACGTCGAAGGCCGCGCCGGCGAGGGCGCCGGATTTCAGCGCCGCCGCCACCGCCGCCTCGTCGACGAGGCCGCCGCGGGCGCAGTTGATGAGCCTTGCGCCCGGCTTCATCTTCGCAATCCGCTCGGCGGAGAGGATGTTCGCCGTCTTCTCCGTCTTCGGGAGATGCAGCGAGACGAAATCGGCCCGCGCCAGCATCGCTTCGAGATCGTCCACCTTCTCGACGCCGATCTCCACCGCCCGCTCATGAGAGAGGAACGGGTCGAAAGCCAGCACCTTCATCCGCAGCCCGAGCGCGCGGGAGGCGACGACTGAGCCGATGTTGCCGCAGCCGAGAAGGCCCAGCACCTTGCCGGTGATCTCGACCCCCATGAAGCGGGACTTCTCCCACTTCCCCGCCTGGGTGGAGGCGTCCGCCGCCGGGATCTGCCGGGCGCAGGCGAACATCATCGCGATGGCGTGCTCGGCGGTGGTGATGGAGTTGCCGAAGGGCGTGTTCATCACCACGACGCCCTTCGCCGAGGCGGCGGCGATGTCGATGTTGTCGACGCCGATCCCGGCGCGGCCGATCACCTTGAGATGGTCGGCGGCGTCGATGATCTCCTTCGTCGCCTTGGTGGCGGAGCGGACGGCGAGGCCGTCATAGCCGCCGATGATCTCCTTCAGCTTCGCCGGGTCCTTGCCGAGCGCCGGCTGGAAGTCGACCTCGACGCCGCGATCCTTGAAGATCTGCACGGCCGCATCGGAAAGTTCGTCGGAAATCAGAACCTTGGGCATTTCGTATCGCCTTTTGCCGCGGGGCTCTCGCCCGCGCGTTGAGGGGGTGGGGGCGGCGCTCCGCCCCCGAAATCAGGGAATGGGGTCTCAGGCCGCCTTGTCGGCCAGTTCCGCCTTCGCCGCGGCGAAGGCCCAGTCGAGCCAGGGCAGGAGCGCCTCGACATCGGCCGTGTCCACCGTCGCGCCGCACCAGATGCGAAGGCCCGGAGGCGCGTCGCGGTAGCCGCCGATGTCGAACGCCGCCTCGTCCTTCTCGAGGAGCGTCGTCATCCGCTTGGTGAAGGCCCGCTGCCCCGCCTCGTCGAGCGCCGCCACGGCGGGGTCGACGATCCGGAGGCAGACCGAAGTGTTGGAGCGCGCCGCCGGGTCGGCGACGAGGTTCTCCGCCCAGGGCGTCCGGTCGATCCAGCCCTGGAGCGCCGCGCAATTCGCGTCAGACCGGGCGAAGAGCGCCTTGAGGCCGCCGAGCCCCTCGGCCCAGTCGAGCGCGTCCACCCAGTCCGCGACGCAGAGCATCGAGGGGGTGTTGATCGTCTCGCCGGCGAAGACGCCGTCGATCAGCTTGCCGCCCTTGGTCAGGCGGAAGACCTTCGGCAGCGGCCGCGCCGGCGCATAGCTTTCGAGCCGCTCCAGCGCACGGGGCGAGAGGCAGAGGACGCCATGGCCCCCTTCCCCGCCGAGCGCCTTCTGCCAGGAGAAGGTGACGACATCGAGCTTCGACCAGTCGAGATCCTGCGCGAAGGCGGCCGAGGTGGCGTCGCAGAAGACGAGCCCGGCGCGGTCCGCCGCGATCCTCTCCGCATTCGCGACGCGGGCGCCGGAGGTTGTGCCGTTCCAGGTGAAGATCACGTCCGCCTCGGGGCGGACCTTCGTCAGGTCCGGCAGCGCGCCGTATTCGGCCTTGAGGACGTTCACGTCATCGAGCTTGAGCTGCTTCTGGACATCCGTCGCCCAGCCGGCGCCGAAGCTTTCCCAGACCAGCACGTCGACCGGGCGCGGCCCGAGCAGGGACCACATCGCCATCTCCACCGCGCCGGTGTCGGAGGCGGGCACGATGCCGACCTTCCAGCCGGCGGGGACGCCGAGCAGCGCCGCGGTGCGGTCGATGGCGGATTTCAGCTGCGCCTTCGGCCCGGAGGCGCGGTGCGAGCGGCCGAGCCACGCCTTCGCGGCCACCGCTTCGGCGGACCAGCCAGGATGCTTCGCGCAGGGACCGGATGAGAATTCGGGGCGCCGCGGCTTCGCGCCGGGGCGGTCGGGGAACGTCATGGACGCGCTCCGTCGTCAGGGCGATTTCGCTGAGCCCGCCACCGCTCGCCCTCTTCCGGCGACGCGCCCGCCGCCCCGTTACGCCTCGGCCGCGCCGCCGTCAACGAGGTAAATGTCGCGGATTGGCGGGGGGCCGTCGCTTTCCGCCCGGTCGCCACAATCCCGCCGCGTCCTGCGCGAGATGTGATCAAAATCGCCTTCCGCCGGACTCCCACGCTCCCTACGTGGATTCGACAAGACAAAGACCGGGCGAGGGAGCCCAGAGATGATCCGCCTGTTTTTCGCCGCGTTGCTGCTCGCCACCCTTCCCGCCGTGATGGACGCGCTCGCCGGCCCTTCCGCGCCGACCGGAACCTGGCTCACCGAGAAGAAGGGCGTCGTCGTCGATCTCTACGAATGCGGCGAAGGCGCGCTCTGCGGCCGCACGGTCTGGCTGAAGAAGATGAACACGAGCGAGGGCGAACCCCGGCTCGACGCCAAGAACCCGGATCCCTCGCTCCGCGCCCGGCACTGGTGCGGCATCGAGGTCATCACCGGGCTTCGGCCCGACCCGGAGGGCGGCTGGTCCGGCGGCAAGGTCTATGACCCGAAGACCGGCGAGACCTTCGATTTCGATCTCGTCCGCGAGGGCGACGACCTGAAGGCGCGCGGCTATCTCGGCATCCCGCTCCTCGGCAAGTCCGAGATCTGGACGCGCGCGGACGAGGCGAGCTTCACGCCCTGCGACGGGGCCTGAACCACACCCGGTTTCGGTTGATCGCCGCGGCCGCGGCCGCTAGCGAGGGGGCGTCCGAAGGAGCCCCCCGATGAACCTCATCCCCTCCCAGCGCGCGCGCTTCGACATCCCGCGCGAGGTCGCCTACCTCAACACCGCCTACATGTCGCCGCTGGCGCGCGAGGTGGTCGCCGCGATCGACCGCGGCGCACGGATGAAGGCGCGGCCCTGGGAGCTGACGATCCCCGATTTCTACGACGCGCCGGACGCGGCCCGCGCCGCCTTCGCCCGCCTCGTGAACGCCGACGCGGCGGGCATCGCCCTCGTCCCCTCCGCCAGCTACGGCATCGAGACGGCGGCGCGGAACCTCTCCATCGGCCTGGGCAAGCGCGTCCTCGTCCTGGCGGACCAGTTCCCCTCCCACGTCTATCCCTGGCGGCGCCGGGTGCGGGAGACGGGCGGGGAGATTCTCACCGTCACGCCCCCGCCCGGCGCGGAGGCGACCGAGGCCGTCCTCGCCGCGCTCGACGAGCGGGTGGCGGTCGCCGCCCTGCCGAACGTTCTCTGGACCACCGGCGCGCGGATCGACCTCGCCGCGGTGCGGCGGCGCTGTGACGAGGTGGGCGCGGCGCTGGTGCTCGACCTCACCCAGTCGGCCGGCGCCATGGTCACCGATTTCGCGGCGATCCGGCCCGATTTCGCCGTCGCCGCCTGCTACAAATGGCTGCTCGGCCCCTACGCCACCGGCTTTCTCCACGTCGCCCCGCAGCATTGGGGCGGCGCGCCGCTGGAAGAGGGCTGGATCGAGCGGAAGGACAGCCGGAACTTCGCCGGCCTCGTCGCCTATACCGACGAATACGAGCCGGGCGCGATCCGCTTCGACATGGGGGAACGCGCGAATTTCGCGCTGATGGGCGGCGTCGTCGCCGCGCTCGAGCTCCTGCTCGGATGGGGCGTCGCCGGGATCGAGGCGACATTGGCGGACCGGAACCGCCGTCTCGCGGCGCGGCTCTCGGGCCTCGGGCTCCAGCCGATGGCGGAAGCGGCGCGCGGCCCGCACTTCCTGACCGCCAGACTGCCCGAGGGGGCGCCGGCGGACCTTCTCGCCCGGCTGGCGGCGAAGGGCGTCCACCTCTCGATCCGCGCCGGCTCGCTCCGCATCACGCCGCATCTCTGGTGCGACGAGGAGGACGAGGATCGCTTCATCGCGGCGCTCGGCGCGGCGCTCTGAACCGACGGAAACGGGAAGGGGCGGCCGAAGCCGCCCCGCCCTCATCTTCAGGCCGCCTTCCGCTTGCGGCCGACGACGCCGAGGCCGGCGACGACCGAAACGAGCAGGAGCGCCGTCCCCGGCAGCGGAACCGCC
>CALFYQ010000424.1 GCA_937952085.1 uncultured Paracoccaceae bacterium
GCGACGGCGCTCTCGGAGCTCGAGGGGATGTTCAACTCGATGGGCCCGTTCGCGCCAGAGAGCCCGCGAGGCCAGCTTCTCGCGGCGCTATCGGCCCGGCTGAACGGGATCGAGACGCCTGGCGTGCTGCGCCTCCGCATCTCGGCGCCGCAGGCGCTCGACGTGGAGACGGCGTTCGGCGCGCTGATGGCGGACCAGCCGGACCCGGCGGTGATCGCCTTCGAGGTCAGCCACGAGGCGCGATGATGTCGGCTCAGTCGCCCTCCTCCTCGGAGGGCGGCTCGTCCGACGGTACGGCGTAGCGGCCGGTCATCCAGCGGCCGAGATCAAGATCGGCGCAGCGCTTCGAGCAGAACGGGCGCCACATCTCTTCGCGCGGCTTGCCGCAGATCGGGCAGCGCGGGCCTTTCGGCGCCGGCTCAGGCATCGGGGATGAGCGGCGCGGTCGGCCGCCGCTCCCGCTTCCGCTGAAGTTCGAGGAGGCCGAGCGGGGTCCAGCCGGCGATCTCGGTGCGGATCGGGTCGGCGGCGAGGGCGCGGGCGAGCGCCGACTCCACCGCCTTCCGGTCCGCCTTGCGAAGCGGCGCGAAATCCACGGTGATCTGCCCGCCGATGCCGCGGAGCCGAAGCTGGCGCGGCAGGTCCGACGCGGCGGCGATATTGGCGGCGGCGGCGGCGTCGTTGGTGAGGTTACCGCCGGTGTTCACGTCGACCGCCACCAGCGCCGAGGTCGGCTCGATCGACATCCAGGCGCCGCCACCTAGATCGGCGCGGGGCGAGCGGAGCGCCGTCACCGCCTCCCAGAGGCCGACCCGGTCGAAGGCGCCCGGCTCCTCGACGATCTCGTCCGCCTCCCAGTCGCGGAAGGCGCGGTCGCCGGCGTCGGGGCCGGCGGCGGTCCGGCCGGGCGGGCCGCCCTCCGTCGCGGCGGCCTCCCGCGCGAGCAGGCGGGCGACCTCCTCGGCGATGTCCTCCGCGGAGGCGCCTTCGGCGGCGGTGCGGATGATGAGGCCGAAGGGCGCGCCTTCGAGCGCAGCCTCGCCGGCGGCGATCAGGCGCTCCCGCTCCTCCTTGTCGCGGAGGCCGCGAGCGACGTTCACGCCGGGCGCGAGCGGGGCGAGAATGGCCAGCCGACCGCGATGGAGGCGCCGTCCGGAGAAGGGCGCGGCCTTGCCGGGTTCGGCCCAGCCGGTCGCCTCGGCGAGGACGAGATCGCCCTCCTTCGCCTCCGGCGCTTCGCGAAGGTACCCTTCGCCGCCACCCGGCAGCTTCACCAACGCGGCGCCCTGCTTCGCCAGAACGCGGCGAACCCGGACGCGCCAGATCTCCTCGGGGCGCGGCGCGCCGTCCTCCGGCCCGTCGATCAGGAAGTCTTCGAGCCGCCCTTCCACCACGAGCGCCGCCATCGCCGGCGGGCCGGGCTCGATCACGATGATGCGGCCCTCTTTCATTTCGCCGGCCCGTCCTGCGGCAGCGCGTAGCCCGCGGCGCGGAGAAGGTTCGCCGTCTCCGCCAGCGGCAGGCCGACGACGCCGGTGAAGGAGCCGGAGATCCAGGGGATCAGCGGGCCGGCGAGGCCGTGAATGGCGTAGCCGCCCGCCTTGCCGCGCCATTCGCCGGAGCCGAGATAGGCCGCGATCTCCTCCTCGGAGAGACGCTTGAACTTCACCATGGTGAGGACTTCGCGGGACCAAGCGCGCGCCTCGGTCCGCACCGCGACGGCGGTGATCACGCGGTGGCGCCGGCCGGAGAGGAGGCGGAGGAAGCGGCCGGCTTCGGCCTCGTCCGCCGGTTTGCCGAGGATGCGGCGGCCGAGCGCGACGGTGGTGTCGGCGGCGAGGACGATCTCGCCCGGCCCGGCGGGCACAGCGGCGGCCTTCTGCTCCGCCATACGGAGGCAATAGGGGCGCGGAAGCTCGCCCTTCCTCGGCGCCTCGTCGATTTCGGGGGGCGCGATCCGGTCGGGCGTGACGCCGATCTGCGCCAGAAGCTCCCGCCGCCGCGGGCTCGACGACGCGAGCGCGAGGCGCATGGGCCTTACTTGAAGCGGTAGGTGATGCGGCCCTTGGTGAGGTCGTAGGGGGTCATCTCCACCTGGACCTTGTCGCCGGCGAGCACGCGGATGCGGTTCTTGCGCATCTTGCCGGCGGTA
The DNA here is from genome assembly GCA_937952085.1 of uncultured Paracoccaceae bacterium. Taxonomy (GTDB): domain Bacteria; phylum Pseudomonadota; class Alphaproteobacteria; order Rhodobacterales; family Rhodobacteraceae; genus Pikeienuella. The sequence continues at coordinate 2,153 of CALFYQ010000424.1, forward strand.
TGGGCGACGATCTTGTGGCCGTTCTCGAGCTCCACCCGGAATGTCGCGTTGGGCAGAAGCTCGATCACGACCCCGGGGAATTCGAGAGTCTCTTCCTTGGCCATGCCGTCTCCGTTCATCGCGGCGCAGGCTGCGCCGGGAAGCGCCGGTTAATGACTCCGCGGCGCGAGGAAAGCAAGGAGAAGAAACGCAAAGCCTACTTGGCGAACCGCTCCTCGATTCGTTTCTTCAACTGGTCCCGCGTCTGGCGATAGGCGGCGAGCTTCGCCTCCCGGCCTTCGGCGAGGCCGGTCGGATCGAGCGTCGGCCAGTATTCGACCTCGATGTGATGGGCGCGGGTGTATTCAAGGGCGCGGCGCTGCGCGGCCGGCGAGAGGGCGACGATGAGGTCGTAGCTTTCGACGTCCTCACCCCATTCCTCGAAATCGTCGAAGCTCTTCACCCGGTGCTTGTGGATGTCTACGCCAAGCTCGCGGCATACCTCGATGGCGAAGCCGTCGACCTCAAGCTCGCTCTTCACCCCGACCGACTGGACATAGACGGAGGAGCCGAGAAGCTGTTTCGCCAGCCCCTCCGCCATGGGCGAGCGCACCGCGTTGTGATCGCAGCAGAAGAGGACCGAGCCGGGGAGGCCGCCCGCCACCTCAGCCCCGGAACTGGAGCACGCATACGAGGGTGAAGAGCCTTCGCGCGGTGGCGTCGTCGGTCTCCACCTTGCCTTCGAGCCGCTCCTTCAGAACGCGCGCGCCCTCGTTGTGGATGCCGCGCCGGCCCATGTCGATCGCCTCGATCTGCGAGGGGGCGAGCCGCTTCACCGCGTCGAAATAGCTGGCGCAGATCTGGAAGTAGTCGCGGATGATCTGCCGGAACGGCGAGAGCGAGAGGTGGAACTCCGCCGCCGGCTCCCCCGCGTCGTTCCGCACGTCGAAGACGAGCCGGCGGTCCTGCATCGAGAGGCGAAGCTTCCACGGGCCGTCGCCGCGGCCCGGCACGGCGAACTCGTTCTCCTCCAGAAGGTCGAAGACGGCGACACGGCGCTCCTGCTCGATTTCTGGCGTCGGGGCGGGCAGCCCCGCCTCGTCGAGATCGACGGCGATCAGACGGTTGGCTTCAGACATCGCCGCCTCCGTTCATGCGTTCGAGCCGGGCGAGCACGGAGAGGCCGTGCGCCTCCAGCCCCTCGGCGCGGGCGAGGGCCGCCGCGGCGGGGCCGACCGCCATCAGCGCGCCGGGGGACATCTTCGCGATCGTGGTTCGCTTCATGAAGTCGAGCACGGAGAGGCCGGAGGAGAAGCGCGCCGTTCGCATCGTCGGCAGCACGTGGTTCGGCCCGCCGACATAATCTCCGATCGCCTCCGGCGTCAGAGCGCCGAGGAAGATCGCGCCGGCATGGCGGATCTTCTGTGCGAGCGCCTCCGGGTCCGCCACAAGGAGTTCGAGATGCTCGGGCGCGATCCGGTCGGAGAGCGCGGCGGCCTCGGCGAAATCCCGCACCAGGATCACCGCGCCGTTCGCCCGCCAGCTTGCGCCGGCGACGTCCCGGCGTTCGAGCGTTTCGAGACGCTTCGCGACGGCGGCCTCGACCGCGCCGGCGAAGGCGGCGTCGTCCGTCATCAGGATCGCCTGCGCGCTGGCGTCGTGCTCGGCCTGTGAGAGAAGGTCGAGCGCCACCCAGTCCGGCTCGTTCTCCCGGTCGGCGATCACCAGAACTTCGGAGGGGCCGGCGATGGAATCGATGCCGACGCGTCCATAGACCCGGCGCTTCGCCGCCGCGACGTAGGCGTTGCCGGGGCCGACGATCTTGTCCACCGACCGGATCGGCCCGGCGCCATAGGCGAGGGCGCCCACCGCCTGCGCGCCGCCGATGCGCCAGATCTCGTCCACCCCGGCGAGCTTCGCGGCGAGAAGGACGAGCGGGTTCGCCTTCCCGCCCGGCGTGGGCGCCGTCATCGTCAGCCGGGAGACGCCGGCGACGCGGGCCGGGATCGCGTTCATCAACACCGAGGACGGATAGGCGGCGAGCCCGCCCGGCACGTAGAGTCCGGCGCTTTCCACCGCGGTCCAGCGCCAGCCGAGATCGGCGCCGGCCGGGTCGGTCCAGCGCGCGTCTTCCGGGCGCTGGCGCTCATGGTAGGCGCGAATGCGGGCGGCGGCGAGTTCGAGCGCTTCGAGGGTCTCGGCCGGCACGTCGGACGCGGCGGCCTCGATTTCCTCGGCGGATATGCGAAGGCCGGCCTCGGTCGCCTCGAACCGATCGAACCGGGTCGTGCAGTCCAGCACCGCCGCCATGCCGCGAACCTTCACGTCTTCGAGGATCGTCGCGGCGGCAGCGTCGACATCCGCCGCGGCCTCGCGCTTGGCATCGAGAAAGGCGGCGAAACGCGCTTCGAATTCGGCGTCTTCAGTCGAAAGGCGGAGGGCCATCGGGTCGCGTCTCCTCGGGTCGCCGCCGTTTAGGCCCCCTGCGAGGGGGGCGCAACGCCGAGAGTTCCCCCTCAGTTCGCCATGTGGCCGAAGCGCTCGTCGGCGACCCAGCCGAGTTTCCCTTCCGGCCCGCCATCCCTCATCAGCAGACAGGCGCCGCCGAGCCGCTGGAAATACGTCAGGCGGATCTCGTACCAGCCGGGCTCGGGCGCCTCGACATCGTAATAGCCGTCGCTCTCGCAGGGATGGCGCCCGTCGTGCTTGGAAATCCTCTGGCCGCCGAGTTCGACCAGCAGACCGTCATTGGAGAGGAACTCGACGCGCATCGGCCCGGCCGAATCGAAGCGCACGAAGCCGGTGATCTCTGCGGCGACGCGGGTGGCCTGGGCGGCGGTGAGGGTCGGCTCGCCCTCCATCGTCTCCTTGAACCGGAGATTGGGGAGCGGCTCGCCGGGCTCGGCGCCCTCGTCGAGCCAGTGCCGCGCCTCGCGCAGGTCCTTCACCTCGGGCGGGTAGGCGTAGCGGACGGAAAGGCCGGGCTTCAGCGCCGCCGCGTCGGGCTGCGGCGAGGCGGGCGTGAGGCGGATCGTTTCGGCGGCGGACGGAACGGCGAGGCCGGCCAGAGCCGCCGCGAGGATGAGTGCGCGCATGATTCCCCCTGCTGCTTCGCGTTTTCGTGAGGCGAGCACGGATCGGCGCGGTTTGAAAGCGTCGCGGGCGCCCGCCATGCGCGCGGCGGGTTTGACGGCGCGCGCTTCCGGCTCCCATATCTCCTCACGTCGCGCATGGAGGAGCAAGGCATGGAGACGGCGGAGCACGACCGGATCGTCGAGAAGGCGCTGGGCTGGATCGACGCGGGCAAGGGCGCGGCGCTGGCGACGGTGATCCGAACCTGGGGCTCGGCCCCGCGGCCGACGGGCTCGCAGCTCGCCATCTCGTCGGAGGCCGAGCTGGCGGGTTCGGTCTCGGGCGGCTGCGTCGAAGGCGCGGTGGCGGCCGAGGCGCTGGAGGCGCTGGAGGACGGCAAGCCGCGCGTCCTCACATTCGGCGTTTCCGACGAGGATGCCTTCGCGGTCGGCCTCGCCTGCGGCGGCGAGATTTCGGTGCTGGTCGAGCCGGTCGGCGTCGGCAAGGGGCCGGACGAGGCGCTGCTCCGCGATCTTGCGGCGGCCCGCGCGGCGCGGCGCGCGGCGATCTATGCGGTGAAGCCGGAGACCTGGGAGCGAAAGCTCCTCTCCCCCGGCGAGGGCGGCGCGCTGGCCGAGGCGGCGGCGACGGCGCGGCGCTCGCACCGGTCCGGCTTCGACGAAAGCGGGGAATGGTTCCTCGGCGTCCACAACCCGCCGCTGAAGATGGCGGTGGTGGGGGCCGTCCACATCGCGCAGCCGCTGATGACGATGGCGCGGCTCGCCGGCTACGACCCGGTGCTGATCGATCCGCGGGAGGCTTTCGGATCCTCCGACCGGTTCCCCGGCGAGCGGATCGAGCATGACTGGCCGGACGAGGCGCTCGGTCGGCTCGGCCTCGACGAGCGCACCGCGGTGGTGACGCTCACCCACGATCCGAAGCTGGACGACCCGGCGATCCGCGCCGCACTGAAATCGCCGATTTTCTATCTCGGCTGCCTCGGCTCGAAGAAGACCCATGCGAAGCGTGTGGCGCGGCTCAAGGAGGCCGGCTTCACCGACGAGGAGATCGGCCGCATCCACGCGCCCGTCGGCCTCGACATCGGCGCGAAGTCTCCGGCCGAGATCGCCATTTCGATCATGGCGCAGGCGACCGCGGTGCTCCGCGGAGCCGCCTGATGGAGTTCGGCCCCGTTCCGGTCGCCGATGCGGCGGGCGCGATGCTCGCCCATTCGGTGCGCGCGGGCGGGGAGAAGCTCGGCAAAGGCGACGTGCTGACCGCCGAGCAGGCCGCGCGCCTGGCGGCGGCCGGGGTGACGGAAGTCTGGGTCGCGCGGCCGGGGCCGGAGGACATGGCCGAGGACGAGGCGGCGGCCGCCGTCGCCGCGCCACTCGCCGGGCCGCACCTCTCGCTCTCGGCGCCCTTCACGGGCCGGGTGAACCTCTTCGCCGAGGCGGCCGGGGTGATCCGGGTGGACGCGGAGGCGATCCGCGCCGCGAACCGGGAGGACGAGGCCGTCACCATCGCCACCTTGCCGGACTATGCCCGCGTAGCGCCGCGGCAGATGCTGGCGACGGTGAAGATCATCCCCTACGCCGCGCCCGGGGCCGCCGTCCGGGCCGCCGCGGCGCGGCTCGCCGGGGCGGTGACGCTGCACCGGTTCCGGCCGCTTCGCGCCTCTCTCTTCGTGACGAAGACCGAGACGCTGAAGCCCGCGCTGGTCGCCAAGGGGGCGGAGGCGATCTCCGCGCGTCTCGCCGCGCTTGGCGTCGCGCTCGCGGGCGAGCCGGTGGTGACGCCGCATGAGACGGGGCCGCTCGCTGCGGCGCTTCGGGCGGCGGAAGGCGATCTCGTGCTGATCCTTGGCGGCTCCGCGACGTCTGACCGGCGGGACGTGGCGCCGGCCGCGCTGGTCGAGGCGGGCGGGCGGATCGAGCGGTTCGGCATGCCGGTGGACCCCGGCAACCTCCTCTTTCTCGGCGCGCTCGGCGGGCGGCCGGCGCTCGGCCTGCCGGGCTGCGCCCGCTCGCCGAAACTGAACGGCGCCGACTGGGTGCTGGAGCGGCTGGTCGCCGGCCTGCCGGTGACGGGCGCCGACATCGAGGCGATGGGGATCGGCGGGCTCCTGAAGGAAATCCCCTCCCGGCCGCAGCCGCGGGGCGGCGCGGCGCCGGCGGGGCGGCCCTTCGTCGCCGCGATCCTGCTCGCGGCGGGTTCGTCAAGCCGGATGCGCGGGGCGGACAAGCTGATGGAGGATGCGCAGGGCGCGCCGATGATCCGCCGCGCGGCCGAGGCGCTGATCGCTTCCCGGGCGGACGAGACAGTGGCGGTGCTCCGCCCCGGCGACGAGGCCCGCCGCGCCGCGCTTTCCGGCCTCGGGCTCCGCATCGTCGAGAACCCGGAGGCGGCGGAGGGGATGGGCGCCTCGATCCGCGCCGGCATGGCCGCGATCGCGCCCGGGGCGGACGCGGCGCTGATCGCGCTCGCCGACATGCCCGAGATCGGCGCGCGGGAGATCGATTCGCTCCTCGCCGCCTTCGATCCGGAGGAAGGGCGGGAGATCGTCCGCGCGGCGACGGCGGGCGGCGCGCCGGGCAACCCGGCGCTCTTCGGCCGCCGCTACTTCGAGGAATTGCAGGCGCTCGAGGGCGACGTCGGCGCGCGTTCCGTGCTGGCGGCGCATCCGGAAGCCGTGCGGCTCGTGCCGCTGAAGGGCGAAGCGGCGCGGCGGGATCTCGACACGCCGGAGGATTGGGCCGCCTGGCGCGAAGCCGCCTCTTGAACCCGGCCGCCCACTCGGTTTCCCTCAGGGGATAGCCGAGGGAGACGACATGCCGATCATGCAAGGCTTTCCGCCCGAGGAGGCGGATCGCGCCACGCTCGCCAACTGGCGGCAGACGCCGTGGAGCCACTGGGCCTTCCATCACGTTCGGGAGGTCATCCCCACCGCCGAGATCGCCAACGACCCGAACGATCTCTGGCTGATGCCGCTCGGCTCGCTGAACCTTTGGGGCGTCGACCTCGACGCGGCGATGACCGCGACGGACGCCGACGCCGTGGTGATCGTCCATCAGGGCCACCTGGTGCTCGAACGCTATCGGCGCGGCATGAGGCCGGCGGACCCCCACATCATCTTCTCGGTCTCGAAATCCATGCTCGGCCTCGTCGCCGGCACGCTCCTCGAACGGGGCGAGCTGCAGGAGACGGACCGGATCACCGACTACATCCCCGAACTCGCCGGTTCGGCCTATGAGGGCGCGACGGTCGGGAACCTTCTGGATATGCGGGCCGGCGTGCGGTTCGACGAGGACTATCTCGCCACCGACGGGCCGATCGTCGACTATCGCCTCGCGGCGAACTGGAACCCGGTGCCGGCGGGCATGGAGGCGGGCGATCTCCGCTCCTTCATGTCGAAGATCAGGGAGCGGGACGGCGCCCATGGCGGGCGGTTCCACTATGTCTCGCCGAACACCGACCTTCTCGCCTGGCTCTTCGAGCGAGCCACGGGCCTGCGCTACGCCGATCTCGTCTCCGAGCGGCTCTGGCGGCCGGTCGGGGCGGAAAAACCCGCCTACATCACCGTGGACCGGATCGGCGGCGCCCGCGCGGCGGGCGGCATGTGCGTCACCGCGCGGGACCTCGCGCGGGTCGGCATGATGGTCGCCGATAGCGGGATGCGGCAGGGCCGCCGCGTGATCCCCTCAAGCTGGATCGACGAGATCGAGCGGAACGGCGATGTCGCGGCCTGGGATTCCGGTGACTTCTTCGAGCATTTCCCCGGCCGGCCGATGCACTACCGCGCCAAGTGGTATGTCCAGCGCCAGGGCGCGCCGATGATGCACGGGCTCGGCATCCACGGGCAGTATGTCTTCGCCGACCGGTCGCGCCGGCTCGCCATCGCATGGATGTCCTCCCGCCACGCGCCGACGGACAACGAGACGACGGCGCTGGTGCTCGACACGGTAAACGCGATCCGGAGGGCGGTGGGATGAGCGATCTCTGGCGTCTTTCCGCGGTCGAGACCGCGCGGCGCGTCCGCGCCGGCGAGCTTTCCGCCCGCGCCGTGGCCGAGGCCGCGCTCTCCCGGCTCGACGCGGTCAACCCGAAGATCAACGCCGTCGTCTGGCGCACCGACGAGGAGGCGCTCGCCGCCGCCGATGCCGCTGACGCGAAGGTGTCGAAGGGCGAGGACCCTGGGCTACTCGCCGGCGTGCCCGTCACCATCAAGGAAAACGTCGACCAGAAGGGTTGCCCGACGACGAACGGGCTGCGGCTTCAGAAGGACCTGGTGGCGAGCGAGGACAACCCGGTCGTCGCCAACCTGAAGAAGGCCGGCGCGGTGATCGTTGGGCGCACCAACACGCCCGCCTTCAGCCTGCGCTGGTTCACCAACAACTCACTCCGCGGCAAGACGCTGAACCCCTGGAACCCGGCGCTGACGCCTGGCGGCTCATCGGGCGGCGCAGCGGCGGCGACGGCGGCGGGGATCGGCGCGATCGGCCACGGGACGGACATCGCCGGTTCGGTCCGCTACCCGGCCTATGCCTGCGGGCTTCACGGCATCCGGCCGACGCTCGGCCGGATCGCCGCCTGGAACCCCTCGCTGCCCGACCGGCATATCGGCGCGCAGCTCATGGCCGTCTCGGGCCCGAACGCGCGGTCGGTCGCCGATCTCCGCCTCGCCTTCGAGGCGATGATCGCGCCCGATCTCGGCGACCCCTGGCACGCGCCGGTGCCGTTCGCGATGGGCCCCGTCCCGAAGCGGGCGGCGCTCTGCCTCAACCCTGACGGGCTGGAGATCACGCCCGAGGTCGAGGCCGCGGTGCGCTCCGCCGCCGACCGGCTGGCCGATGCGGGCTGGGACGTGAAGGAAATGCCGGCTCCGCCGCTCCGCGCCCCGGCGCGGCTCCAGCTCATGCTGTGGCTCGCGGAGATGCGCCGCGGCGGCAACGCGGTGGAGCGGGAGGGCGAAGCGGACGCGCTCCATGTCTACGCCGAGATGGAGAAGATCGCGCCCGAGCCGACGCTGAACGACGTGCTCGACGCGCTTCAGGCGCGGGTCGGGTTCCTCAGGGAGTGGCAAGCCTTCCTGGCGGACCGGCCGGTTCTCATCATGCCGGTCTCGGCGGAGCCGCCGTTCCGCCAACAGCAGGACATCGAGGACTTCCCTGGCGTCTTCGAATCTCAACTCGTGCAGGTCGGCCTGCCGCTGATGGGCGTGCCGGGCTTCACCGTCTTCACGGGGTTCGCGGACACGGCGCAGGGGAAAGCGCCGATGGGCGCGCAACTCGTCGGCCCGCGGTTCCGGGAGGATATTCTCTTTGCGGCGGCGGCGGAGATCGAAGTGCGTGGCGCGGCGCCGGGGATCGCCGAGCCCTGAGAGGGACCGGGGCGGGTTTCGCGGCCACATCCGCGAAACCTCGCTTCACGGTCGGAACAAACCAAGTCGCACAAAGCACAACAGGGACGCTACACCTAGCACACTACGCAACTCGGTTACTCTGGTTAACAAACGCACAACCACACGGAAGGTTCCACACACACGCAGCCGCCTTCCTTCCCTCGATAGGGCCCCGGCGCGACACACACCGCCGAGGGGCTGCGTGATGAGATAAAGCAAACTGCGTGCCAAACCGGGCGGCGCCTGTCATTCCCTTGATCTGGCGGGCGAATTTGTTCGATGCGAATTGGTCTCGGATTGCCGGCCGGCGCGTCGTGTCGCGCCGGCACAGGCGGGCGGGCGATCTGTCCCGATCAGGAACGCGAGTTTCGCGCCCCATGCCATCCAGTATTTTGATTTTGCGAGGCTTTCTTGCCGAGTTCTCACCAGGTTGCGGCGGTCTCAGCTTTCACCCTCGACGGTGACGAAGGTCATCATTTCCGGCGCCGCCAGGCCGAGCGACATGCCGCAGCCGACGCCGGGAACGAAGGCGGCGTCGTAGATCTCCATCACCGGCCCGTCGATCCGGAACCATTCGGCGACGCCTCCGGTCCGGAGGTCGATCAGTTGCGCCCCGGTCCAGGGCTCGCTGTCGGTGGCCTTCAGCTTCTCGTCGAGCGCCAGGCCCTCGAACCGCTTGTATCGCGGGCGCGAGAGGCCGACGAGCGCGTAGCCTCCATGGAAGGCGAGGCCGCGGACGAAGCCCGGGCAGAAGCAGATAACCGTCTTCTCCCCGGTCTTCCGGTCGATCTCCAGAAGTTCGCCGGCGCCGGAATTCAGAACGAAAAGCCTGCCGTTCCATATCCGTGGCGAATGCGGCATCGAAAGGCCCGTCGCCACGACCTCGCCGCTCGCCACCTCGACGATCACGCCGCCGTCGCTCCGCCGGTCGCGCCATCCGTCCACCGTGTCGGAGCGGGAGCAGGCGGTGACATAGGCCGGCGCGCCGTCCTCCATCGCCATGCCGTTGAGGTGGCAACGGTCCTCCGCGACATAGCGGGAGACGAAGGGCGGCCGCCAGACCGGCCGGAAGGAATGCGTCTCGGAAAGCGCGGCGAGGCAGTTCCACTTGGTGGCGACGAAGATCGGCGCGCCATCCGCGCCGAAGCCCACATCGTGCGCGTCGATCGCGCCGATCGGGCTGATCCGGCGGGGCACGAAACAGGCGTCGTAAAGCTCGTTGATCCGCTGCTCAGGGCCGAGCGCGCTCACCATCTCGATGATCGCCGCCTGGGTGGCGAGGGCGATCCGCTTGCCCGAAACTGCGATCCCCATCGCGTGCTGGAAGAGCCGCTCATCGACGAGAAGCCCGCCGCGCGGGTTGCGGCCGATCAGGTAGAACTTGCCCGACTGATAGGAGGAGAGCGCCAGCGAGACCCCCATCCCCGCGAGAAAGCGCGGCAGGCCCGGCGACATCGAATAGGTCACCGCCTGCGGCGAGGCGATCCCGTCCTTCCCCGGCTCCGACATCGGCCCCCCGTCTCTGCCGCCCGCACGTTAGGGGCGGCGGCGGAACGCTTCAACGGGGCGCGCCGCCATGCTAGCCGGAAAGAAAGCAGGAGGAGGAACGGCATGGGCGAGTTCGACGGGCGCGTGGCGCTGGTGACGGGGGGCGGGACCGGCCTCGGGCGTTCGATTTCGGAGCGGCTGGGGGCCGGCGGCGCGATGGTCCTCGTCAACTATTCGCGGAGCGCGGCGGAGGCGGAGGAGACGGTCTCGGCGATCCGCGCGGCGGGCGGCGCGGCCGAGGCGGTGAAGGGCGACGTCTCGACCGGCGAGGGCGCGGCGGCGCTGAAGGCGGCCGCGGAGCGGCACGGGCGGCTCGACATCCTCGTATGCAACGCCGGGATCACCAAGCACGCGCCGAACCACGGCGATCTCGACGCGCTGACGGCGGAGGATTTCCTCCGGATCTATTCGGTGAACGTGGTCGGCGGCTTTCTCGCCGCGCAGGCGCTGAAGCCGCTTCTCGTGAAGACGCGGGAGGCCTCGGGCCGGGCCGGCTCGATCCTCTTCACTTCCTCCATCGCGGGGACGACGGGGATCGGCTCCTCCGTCGCCTACGCCGCCTCCAAGGGCGCGCTCAACACGATGACGTTGTCTCTCGCCCGCGGCCTCGCGCCGGCGATCCGCGTCAACGCGATCTGCCCCGGCTTCATCGGCACGCGCTGGTTCAAGGACGCGATGGACGAGGCGGCCTACGAGGCGCAGGTGAAGGCGGTGGAGGCGCGGGTGCCGCTTGGCGTCGCCTCCGGGCCGGACGACATCGCGGATGCGGCGATGTTTTTCCTCTCTGACGCATCGCGCCACGTCACCGGCGAGACGCTCCACATCGACGCCGGGCTCCATCTCGGCTTTTCGCCGCTCAAGGCCCGCTGAGGGCGGCGCGGGCCGCGTCCATCGCCTTTCGCATCACGGTCGGCGCCGCGGCGCGGGCCTCGGCGAAGGGAAGGAAGCGGCCCCGCGCGGCCCCGATCGCCACCCGCACCTCAAGCTCCAAGGTGAAATGGGTGAAGACGTGGCTGACGGTTCCGGCCGTGCGCCACGATGCCGCGGCGGGCGGCGCAGGCTCCGCCGGCGCCTCCGCCCAGTCGGAGCCGGGCAGGCCGATCATGCCGCCGAGGAGGCCCTTTTCCGGCCGCGTCTCGACCAGGAGCGCGCCGTCTTCGCGGAAGAGCGCGAAGGCGACGCCGCGGCGCGCTGGCTTCGGCTTCTTCGCGGCCTTTCGCGGCAGTTCGGCCTCGATCCCGCGGGCGCGGGCTTCGCAGAGCGTCGCCAGCGGGCAGGGCGCGCAGCGCGGCGCGCGCGGCAGGCAGAGCGCGCTGCCGAGATCCATCTGCGCCTGCGCGAAGTCGCCCGGCCGGTCGGCGGGAACGAGCGCCTCGGCCGCCGCCTGGATCAGCGGCTTCGCGGCGGGAAGCGGCGCCTCGATCGCGGCGAGCCGAGCGACGACGCGCTCGACGTTCCCGTCCACCGCGGCGACCGGGCGGCCGAAGGCGATGGCGGCGATGGCGGCGGCGGTGTAGGGCCCGACGCCCGGCAGGGCGCGGAGACCCTCGATGGTATCGGGAAACCGCCCACCGTTTGCCGCGACCGCCTCAGCACAGGCGTGGAGATTCCGCGCGCGGGCGTAATAGCCGAGCCCGGCCCATTCGCGCAGCACCTCGTCCCGCGGCGCGGCGGCGAGCGCGGCGACATCCGGCCAAAGCTCCAGGAAACGCCGGAAATAGGGCTTCACCGTCTCCGCGACGGTCTGTTGCAGCATGATCTCGGAGAGCCAGACGCGATAGGGCTCGGGCGGCGGCGCGCCAGGCGGGGCTCGCCAGGGGAGCGCCCGCGCATTGGCGTCGTACCAGGCGAGCAGGCGGCGCGCGGCCTCGCTCACCCTTCGCTCGCGAAGCCGTGACGGGAACGGAGGGCGGCGGCGCGCCGGCTCCGCCTCCCCTTCGACGTGAACATGTGCGATGAGATGCCCATGGACGATCCCTCGCCCGAGACGAAGCCCAAGCGCAAGGCCGACCCGCCGCGCCGCGCGAAGGGATTCGAGCGCGCCTCCGCCCTCGCGCCGGTCGCGCTCAAGGGCGCCGGGGCGCGGCGCGGCTTCGTCGAGCTTCGACTCGTGACGGAGTGGGAGGCGATCGTCGGGGCCGAGTTCGCGGCGCTCTGCCGGCCGGTGAAGGTGACGTGGCGCGGCCGCGGCTCCGGCCTCGGCGCGACGCTGGTCGTCGCCGCTTCGGGCGCGCGGGCGCCCGAAGTCGACATGCGGGCGCCGAAACTGCTCGAACGGGTCAATGCATTCTACGGCTATCGCGCCATCTCGCATTGCCGGATCGACCAGAGCCGCGCGGGCGCGCGGGCGGTCGAGCCCGGCCTCGCCGAGGCGGCCGCGCCGTGGGAAGGGCCGCCGCCGGCGCCGGTCGAGGGGATCGGCGACGAAAGGCTCGCCCTTGCCCTCGCCCGCCTCGGCGCCAATGTGCGCGCGAGAGCGCGCCGGAATCCGAAGGAAAGGACCAAGCAATGAAATTTCAGACGAGCCGCCGGGAGGCGCTGGCCCTCGGCCTCGGCGCCGCCGCCCTCGCCGCCCTGCCGGCGCGCGCCGAGCTCGAGGGCAAGGGCTACGCGCTTGGCGACGTGGTGATCGGCGACCCCGAGGCGAAGGTGACGGTGATCGAATACGCCTCCTTCACCTGCCCGCATTGCGCCAGCTTCCACCGCGTTTCGTGGCCCGAGCTGAAGGCGAACTACATCGACACAGGCAAGGCGAAGTTCATTCTGCGGGAGATCTTCTTCGACCAGTTCGGCCTTTACGCCACGATGATCGCGCGCTGCGGCGGGACCGACATCTATCCGCAGATGGTCACAGCCTTCCTCGACCGGCAGCAGGACTGGTACGCCGCCCATGTCGGCGCCTTCAACGCGACGAAGGACCCGCTGCCGATGCTGGACGAGATGAAGAAGATCGGCCGGCTGGGCGGGCTCTCCAACGAGCGGATGGATTCCTGCCTCTACGACCAGGAGCTCCTGGACCGGCTCGTCGCCGACTTCCAGGAGAAGGCGGGGGCGGACGAAGTGCGCTCGACGCCCACCTTCTTCGTCAACGGCGAGCGGATCGTCGGCGCGGTGCCGGCGGCGGAGCTTGGCGCGGCGATCGACAAGGCGCTGGCGGCGGCTGGCGGCTGAGCCGCGGCTTGACCGCGGCGCGGGAGGGGCGCACGACGGCCGGATGATCCCGAAGGGCTTCGACCCCGCGCCGCGCAGCTATGCGCCCTTCGTCTCCGCGGTCCGCCGCTCCGCGCGCGGGCCCGCCTCCGCGCCGGCGGAGACGACGGTGGCGGAGACGGTGGACTGGCTTCTTCAGAACCGGACGGTCGACGACGACCCGCTGGCGATGATCGAAAGCTTTTTCTGGCGGCTCCGCGCGGCGGGGCTGCCGGTCGACCGCGGCTCCTTCCATGTCGGCACGCTTCACCCGCAGATCGCCGGCTACGCCTGGAACTGGCGCGCCGCCGACGGACTGACCGACGAGGTGATCGTCTCGCCCGGCGCGGATGGGCAGGACGCTTATCTCCGCAATCCGCTCCGCCCCGTCTTCGAGAAGGGCGAGGCGGTGCGGGGTTCGCCCGCGCGGGCGGAGGACCGGGCGCGCTTCCGCATGTTCGAGGAGCTTCATGCGCAAGGCGTCACCGATTATGTGTGCCGCCCTATCGGCCGGCGCGGCGCCCGCTGGAACGCGGCGACCTTCGCCACCACGCGCCCCGGCGGCTTCACGGAAGACGACATCGAGCGCCTCAACCGCATCTTCGATCTCGCGACGCTGCATATCGAGCGGCGGATCTCCGATCTCGTCGCGCGCAACGTCGCCGCGGCATATTTGGGTGAAGTGGCGGGGGCCGAGGTGCTTCGCGGCGCCATCGCCCGCGGCGATGGGCGGGCGATCCGCGCAGTGATTTGGGTCTCCGACATGCGCGGCTTCTCCGAGCGGGCGGACCGGCTCCTGCCGGGCGAGACGACGGCGATGCTGAACCTCTATTTCGAGGCGCTCGCCGGGGCGGTGACGGCCGAAGGCGGCGATGTCCTGAAGTTCATCGGCGACGGGCTCCTCGCCGTTTTCCCGACCGGATCGGGTGAGGCGGAGGCGGCGGTGCGCGCGCTTCGCGCCGCGCGGGCCGGTCTCGCCCGTCTGGCGCGGCTGAACGAAGCGCCGCCGGAAGGACTGGCGGCGGCCGCCCTGCCGCTCGAAACCGGGATCGCGCTTCATCTCGGCGAGGTTTTCTTCGGCAATGTCGGCGCGCCCGACCGGCTGGACTTCACCGTGATTGGCGCCGCCGTGAACGAGGCGGCGCGGGTCGAGGCGCTGACCAAGGCGCTCGGTCGGCCGATCCTTCTCACCGAGCCGGTGGCGGCGCTCGCCGAGGCGCCGCTCGAGGAGATGGGCGCGCATCCGCTCCGCGGCGTCTCCCGTCCGGTTCGTCTGTTCGCGGGATAGAGAGATGCGCCGCGCCCTTCCGTTCCTTCTCCTTCTCGCGCCCGCCGCCGCGGCGGAGGAGGCGCTGGTCGACTATGTGGTGGAGGACGCCGCCGCGATCCCCGCGGCGCTGGCGCCGCCTGCCGGCGGGCCGGACATCGCCGCGGCGCTGTTCGAGAGCGCCGGCTGCGCCGGCTGCCACGGCGCCGGCAAGGGGCCGGACCTTTCCGACATCGGCGCGCGTCTGACCGAAGGCGAGATCCGGCTGATGATCGTCGAGCCGCGGATCGTCTACCCTGAGACGGAAATGCCCGCCTACTACACGCCTGGCCGCTTCGGCGAGGCGCCGGACGAGCTCGTCGGCCGCACGCGGCTTTCCGCCGGCGAGATCGAGGCGCTGGTCGCCTGGCTCGCCGCGCCGAAGGGCGGCTGAGCCCCGCTACTCGAAGGCCGCGAAGGCGGCTAGTTTCGCGCGCCAACTCATCCGCGAATCGGGTCGCGCCGCCATGTCAGAGACGAGCGAGGCGCCCGCCCTGGCGCCGCTGGGTGCGCAAGCGACCTATCCGCTCCGCGCTTGGCCGACCGGCTTCTCCATCCGCTCTTTCGGCGAGGGCGTCGCGCTCGGGCCGGAGGGGATCGCGTTCCTCTGGGACGGCTACGAGCGAAGCGAGCCCTGGCGCGCGATCACCGAAATCAGCCTCGTGGCGACGCGCGGGAAATACGGGTCCGTCGTTCGACAGGCGACGATCGCCTTCGCCGAGGGCGAGCCGGCGCGCTTTCAGAACACCGACCGGACGGGTGCGCCCGACCCGGCGCTCGACCCGGCCTTTCGCGCTTTCGTGCTCGATCTCCACCGCCGGCTTGTCGATGCGGGCGAAGCGGATCGCGTGCGCTTCCTCCGCGGTTTCGGCGCGTGGCGGGCGAAGGTCGCGCGGCTCGTCATCGCGCTTGGCGCGGCCTTCTTCCTCGTCGGCCCGGTCATCATCGCCGGCGTGACTGGCGATGAGCGGGCGCTCTTCGGTGTCCTCGGCGGCGCGCTCTTCCTCTGGCCCGCCTGGCGCAATGTCGAGGCGAACCAACCCGAAAGCTACGACCCCGCGGCGCCGCCCGACCTCGACGGCGCGGCCGCGCCAAAGGGTCGCTGAAACATCAACTGGCGGGAAAGTGAGGCGACAGCGGGCGGCGCCCGGCATATCTGCGGCCGGAGGAGGGCCTCCATGCTCGAGATATTGACGGCTTTCACGGGGGGCGTGCTCAGCTTCCTTTCGCCCTGCGTCCTGCCGCTCGCGCCGCCCTATCTGGCCTTCATGGCCGGCGCGACGCTGGACCAGCTGACCGACGACGCGAAGGTGGACGACCGGCTGGCGCGGCGGGTGATGATCTCCGCGCTCTTCTTCGTCGCCGGGCTCGCCACGGTCTTCGTCGCGCTCGGGGCGACGGCCTCCGCCATCGGGCAGGTGCTCCTCGCCAACAAGTATCTCTTCGCGCAGATCGCCGGGGCGGTGATCGCACTTCTCGGCCTCCATTTCCTCGGCGTGATCCGCATTCCCTTCCTCTACCGGGAGGCGCGGCTCGACGCCGGCAAGGCGGCGGGGAGCTATGCCGGCGCCTATGTGATCGGCCTCGCCTTCGCCTTCGGCTGGACGCCGTGCATCGGCCCGATCCTCGGCACGATCCTCGTCCTCGCCGGGCAGGAGGAGACGATCGGGCGCGGCGTCTTCCTCCTTTTCGTCTACGCGATGGGGCTCGGCCTGCCGTTCCTGGTCGCGGCCTTCTTCATCCGGCCCTTCATGCGCTGGATGCGCAACTTCCGCCGGCACATGCCAACCGTCGAGAAGGCGATGGGCGTGCTCCTGATCGTCGTCGGCGCAGCGATGGCGACGGGCGAGTTCGAGCGCGCCGCCTTCTGGCTCCTCGACACGTTCCCCGGCCTCGCGACCATCGGCTGAGGCTTGAGCGGCGCCGCCCGTCGTTCCCGCGCCTCCTCTCGGCCGTCGGGGCGATGGGTCTTCGCTCGAAGGCGCCGGCGCGGAATCGTTCGAGGCCGCGGGCTTGCCCCGGCGCCAATGGGTCCGTGGCGCGCGTCGTGCGCCTCACGCGCTTTCGTTTCGCGCCGATGGAGACGCCCCGGCTGGTCGCACAGCTCAGGCTGCGCGCCGCGCCGGGGATCCGGCTCCGCGCCTCTCCGACTTCAGCCGCCGTGGATCAGGCTGCCGAAGAGGTGAGGCTCGAGGCCGGTTGAGGCGAAGGCGGGGCCGCGCGTCAGCACGGAGACGGCGTCATGGCTGTGGAGCGATTCCTGGTGGCTGGCGGCGATTCGGAAATCGCCGACCCGCCCGTCCCGCCCCACCGCCTCGGCGAGAAGCCGCGCGGCGTCCTCGACGAAGATCGGGTTCGCGCCGTTGAGCTCGGCGAAGGCCTGCTCGTCCTCCCGCTTCACCATCACCTGCGTCTCGGTCGGGATCGCGGCGCGGCAGAGCTCCACCAGGTCCTCGATCCAGAGCACCCGATCATCGGCGAGGGCGAGGGAAAGCCGGGCGACGGAGCGCTGCGAATGCGGCGTGGCGATGCGGCCGCGGGAGATGCGGGCGTGTTCGGAAAGCTCCAGCGAGCAGGGGCATGTCGAGGAATAGACATAGTCGAGATGGAGCGCGCGGAGCGTCTCGCCGCCCCGCTCCGCCGTCTCGAAGGCGACGTCGTAATACTGCCATCCCTTGAGGCCGGAGCGGAGGCTCGCCTGCTCCATCGGGTAGCGGAAGCGGATCTCGACTCGGGCGTCAAAGCTGCCGAGGTCGCGCTTGTAGCGGGCCACCACGGCGGCGAGCGCGTCCACGTCGAAGGGCGCCTCCGCTTCGGCGTAGAAGGACCTCATGATGCGGCTCATGTTGATGCCCTTCTTCGCCGCCTCGAGCGAGACCGAGCCTGTGACGGCCGCCTCGAGCAGCTTCGGCGCGCCCTGGCGCGCGCGGATCGCCAGCGGCAGGCGGAAGTTGGAGATGCCAACATGCTGGATCTCCGTCGCCTCGCCCCTGATGAGGCTCGAAGGGCCGTTCTGAAGGTCGGGGAGTGAGGCGCGATAGGCCTCGTCCGGGCGGAAGCCCTCGTCGAAGCGCCGCGCCAGCGCGCCCTCCTCCGAAAGCCCAACGAGGCCCGAGAGGCCAAGTTCCGCCGCGGCCGCCGGGTTCGTCGCGGCGAGGCGCGCAAGAAGCGCGAGCGCCGCCGCCGCCTCTTCGCGGGACGGGCTGTCGGGCGCCGGCCGAACGATCATGTTCATCGCGATTCCTCCGTGTCGTCGCGCCGGGATATGGGTTCTGCCGCGGAAACGTCCACGCCCCGTTCACGAGATTGCGCGCTGATCCGCAGAAGATCGCGAGCGCGACTCAGGCCTCGACGAGGTCGTAGTGCCGGATCTGCCTGGATTCGACGATCGCGGCCTCGGCCGGGTCGACATGCGAGCTGTCGATGTCTTCGCCGACGAAGGCCTTGAGCGCGCCGAGGTCGCGCCAGACCATGACGAAGCAGAATTCCCGCGGCCGATCCGCCCGCGCCGCGCCAGGCAGCGCGGTGACGAGGCCTTCGGTCCGTTTCATCAGCGGGATTGCGGTTTCGTGGAAGAAACGGGCGAAGGCCGCCTCCTTGCCGGGGCGCGTGACGACCTGAAAGACGCGCATGATCATGGTCGAACCTCCCTTTTTTGGCGGCCCATCCTAGCACGGTGCGGCGCTTTCCCCCGGTTCGCGCCGGCGATAGCCTCGCCGCATGATCGAACTCGACGCGCTCCGCTGGCTGGGCGCCGGCCTTCAGCGGCCGGAATGCGCGCTGGCGCATGCCTCGGGCCTCGTCTTCGCGCCGGACTGGGAGGGGAATGGCGGCGTCGCGGTCGTCGCGCCATCCGGCGCCGTCACGAAGATCGCGGCGCGGTGTCGGGAGGCGCTGCGGCCGAACGGCATCGCGCTGGAGCCGGGCGGGACATTCCTCCTCGCCCATCTCGGCGCGGAGACGGGCGGGCTCTTCCGGATGGATGCCAGGGGCGAGGTCGAGGCGGTGCTGACGGAGCTTGGAGGACGGCCCCTGCCGCCCTGCAACTTCCCCCTCCGCGACGCAGAAGGGCGGATCTGGCTCTCGATCTCGACTACGGTCGTTCCGCGGGCGGACGATTACCGCAAGGGCGCGAAAACCGGCTTTCTCGTGCTGATCGACGGCGCCGA
>CALFYQ010000425.1 GCA_937952085.1 uncultured Paracoccaceae bacterium
CGGTGGCGGCGCTGATCAAGTCGGCGCCGGAGAAGACGAAGATCTGGGCGATGATCGAGACGCCGCGGGGCGTGCTCGAGGCCGGCGCCATCGCCGCCGCGCATCCGCGGCTCGCGGGTTTCGTGCTCGGCACCAACGACCTCGCCAAGGAGCTGCGGGCGGCGCATGCGCCGGGGCGGGCGCCGCTGACGACCTCGCTCGGCATCGCGCTGCTGGCGGCGCGGGCCGAGGGGCTCGTCTGCCTCGACGGCGTCTGCAACGCCTTCCGCGACCAGGACGCGCTCCGCGCCGAATGCGAGCAGGGCAAGGCGATGGGCTTCGACGGCAAGACGCTGATCCATCCGGACCAGATCAAGGTGGCCAACGAGGTGTTCGCGCCCGCGGAGGACGCCATCGAGGAGGCGCGGGCCCAGCTCGCCGCCTATGAGGAGACGGTCGCCAAGGGCGGCGGCGTCGCAGTTGTGAACGGGCGTATCGTGGAGAACCTGCATGTCGAGACGGCGAAGCGGCTCATCGCCGAGGCGGATGCGATCCGCCGCCTTGAGACGGATCTCGCGGGGATCGGGGCCTGACGCCATGCGCCGCGGCGGAGCGCCCTCGCCATGCTGACCCTGGCGCTTGGCTACGCGATCTGGTGCGCCGGGCATTTCCTGCCCTCGGTCGCGCCGGGCGTCCGGGAGCGGGCGATCGACGCGATCGGCCCCGGCCCCTATCGCGGCCTCTTCTCGCTCGTGGCGGCGGTGGGGCTGGTTCTGATCGTGCTCGGCTACCGCGCTGCGCCCTTCGAGCCGATCTATGACCCGCCCGCCTGGGGCGTCCACGCGAACAACCTCCTCATGCTCTTCGCGGTCTATCTCTTCGGGGTCGGCGGCGCGAAGGGCTGGCTCGCCACCAAGATCCGGCATCCGCAGCTTCTCGGCGTGAAGGTCTGGGCGCTGGCGCATCTGCTCGCCAATGGCGACGAGGCCTCGGCGCTCCTCTTCGGCGGCATGGCGATCTGGGCCGGCGGGATGATCTGGATGATCAACCGGCGCGTCGGCGCCTGGGCCCCCAAGAAGTGGGGCGGCGTCGGCGCGGAGCTGCGGCTGATCCTGCTCGCGCTGATCGTCTTCGCGGTGATCACCTTCACCCATGGCTGGCTGCTCGGCGTCTACCCGTTCGCCACCTGACCTCCGGGAGTTCCATGCTCGCCTATCGGTTCCTGACGGAGGACGACACCTCCGCCTTCTGCCACAAGGTCACCGCCGCGCTGGCTGCCGGATGGTCGCTCCAGGGCTCGCCGACCTACGCCTACGACTCCGGCCGCGGCGTGATGCGCTGCGGCCAGGCGGTGGTGAAGGAGGTTCCGGGCGAATACTCGCCCGAGATCAAGCTGGGGGCGCTCTGAGATGTCGGAAGCGGGTCGGTTCTTCGAGGATTTCCGGATCGGCGAGACCATCCGTCACGCCACGCCGCGGACGGTGACGGAGGGGGACCGGGCGCTCTACCAGGCGCTCTATCCGACGCGCTTCGCGCTCGCCTCCTCGGCGCCCTTCGCGGCGGCGAGCGGGCTTTCGGCCTGGCCGGTGGAGGAGCTGATCGGCTTCCATGTCGCCTTCGGCAAGACGGTGCCGGACGTCTCGCTCAATGCGGTGGCCAATCTCGGCTATGCCGAGCTTCGCTTCCACCGGCCGGTGCTGCCGGGGGACACGATCTCCGCCTCGTCGGACGTGCTCGGCCTTCGCGAGACCTCGAACCGCAAGGCGGGGGTCGTCTGGGTCCGCTCCACGGCGCGGAACCAGCGCGGCGAGACGGCGATCGACTGGGCGCGTTGGGTCATGGTGCGAAAGCGCGACGAGGGATCGGCGGCGCCGGAGCCGGTCGTGCCGCAGCTCGCCGCGGCGGTGGCGGCTTCGGACCTGATCCCGCCCGCGGGGCTCGACTTCACCGGCTACGACTTCGCCGCCGCGGGCGGGGCGAGACGGCTTTCCGACTACGAGATCGGCGAGAAGATCGACCATGTGGACGGCGCGACGCTGGAGGAGGCCGAGCACATGATGGCGACGCGCCTCTGGCAGAACACCGCCAAGGTGCATTTCGACGCCACCGCGCGGCCGGACGGGCGGCGGCTGATCTATGGCGGGCACGTCATCAGCCTCGCCCGCGCGCTCTCCTTCGCCGGGCTGGCCAATGCGCAGCCCATCGCGGCGATCAACGGCGGCTCCCATGTCGCGCCGGCCCATGCGGGGGACACCGTGCACGCCTGGTCCGAGGTGCTGGACAAGGCGGAGACGGCGGCGCCCGGCGTCGGCGCGATCCGCCTCCGGCTCGTCGCCACGAAGGGGCGGGACGCGACGATGACGCTCCGCGACGCGGAGGGAAAATACGCCGCCGGGGTGCTTCTCGACCTCGACCTCTGGGCGTTCCACCCGCTCTGAACCGGCCGGCGGCCGCCGCCCGCGCGCTACCCAACGTATGATTTTGTTGCGGAATCGGTTGCGCCCGGCGGAGCCGCTCCTATGATCCCGCTCGGCCCCGGCCAAGGGGCGGCGCGACGGAACGAAAGAGTCCGGGCGCCGAGGAAACCGACCGTTTAGGAGCTTGCTCATGATCTCTCGTCGCCATCTCGGCGCGGCCGCCGCCGCGGCGCTCGCGGCGTTCGCCGCGCTTCCGGCCCTCGCGGAATATCCCGAGCGGCCGATCACGCTGATCGTGCCCTGGGGCGCGGGCGGCGGCACCGACGCCACCGGCCGGATGATCGCGGGCCTTCTGGAGAAGGAGCTCGGCCAGCCGGTGAACGTGGTGAACCGCACCGGCGGCAGCGGCGTCGTCGGCCACAGCGCCATCGCCACCGCGACGCCCGACGGCTACACGATCGGCACCGTGACGGTGGAGATCGGCATGATGCACTGGGCCGGCCTCACCGACCTGACCTACGCCGACCTGACGCCTATCGCGCTCTACAACTACGACGCGGCGGGCGTGCAGGTGCGGGCCGACAGCCCGTGGAACTCGGTCGAGGATCTGCTCGCGGCGGTGAAGGCCGAGCCGGGCAAGCACAAGGCCTCCGGCACCGGCCAGGGCGGCATCTGGCACCTCTCGATCGCCGGCATGCTGAACAGCGCCGGCATCGCGCCGGACGCGGCCCCCTGGGTGCCGAGCCAGGGCGCGGCGCCGGGCCTTCAGGAGCTGGTCGCCGGCGGCGTCGACATCGTCCCCTGTTCGGTGGTCGAGGCCTCCGCGCTGATCGAGGCCGGCAAGGTCAAGAGCCTCGCGATCATGGACGACAAGCGCATCGGCGCCTTCCCGGACGTGCCGACGCTGAAGGAAGCCGCCGGCGTCGACTGGAAGATGGCGGCCTGGCGCGGCATCGCCGGGCCGAAGGGCATGCCGGACGACGTGACGGCGAAGCTGACCGCGGCGATGGAGAAGGTCTACAACTCCGCGGAGTTCCAGGACTTCATGAAAGGCCGCGGCTTCGGCCTCGTCTGGGCCCCGGGCGCCGAGTTCGGAACCTGGATGAAGGACAGCAACGAAGCGCTTGGCGACGTGATGAAGGCCGTCGGCCTCGCCAAGAGCTGATCCTCGGGGCGGGAGGGCGCGCGCCCTCCCGCCCGCTTGCCCTTCGGAGGCCGCGATGCGCGTCAATGACGCCGTGACCGGCGCGATTCTGATCGTCTTCGCGCTTCTCATGATGACCTACACGCGGACCTTTCCGCGCCTGCACGGCCAGGAATACGGGCCGGACCTCTTTCCCCTGCTGATCGGCGCGGGGCTTCTGATCTGCGGCGGCCTTCTCGTGATCCGCGGCTGGGCCGTGCGGCGGGACGGGCCGCTGGTCGTCCTCGGCGCATGGGCGCGGGACCGGCGCCGCGTGATCGATCTCGCCTGCCTCGTCGGCGGCGTCATCCTCTACACCCAGCTTTCCGAGCCCGTCGGCTTCATTCCGGTGGCCTTCGTGCTGATCGCGGTGCTGATGGTCCGCTTCGGCGCGCGTGTCGCGCTCGCCGCGCCGGTGGCCGCGGCGGCGACGCTGGCGGTCCACACGATGTTCGCCAAAGTGCTTCTCGTGCCCCTGCCCTGGGGCCTTCTCCTGCCCGTGGCCTGGTGACCCGATGGATGCGATCTTCAAGGCCGTTGCGCTGATCGGGGAGCCCTACACGCTGGGCGTGATGCTGCTCGCGGCCGCGTTCGGCCTCTTCGTCGGGGCGATGCCGGGGCTCTCCGCCACGATGGCGACGGCGCTCCTCATCCCCTTCACCTTCTTCATGGAGCCGGTGCCGGCCATCGCCATCATCGTCACCGCGGTGGCGATGGCGATCTTCGCCGGCGACATTCCGGGCGCGCTGCTGCGCATCCCCGGCACGCCGGCCTCGGCCGCCTATTGCGACGAAGCCTATGCGATGACGAAGAAGGGCTTCGGCGAGCGCGCGCTCGGCGTCGGCCTCGTCACCTCGGCGATCGGCGGGCTGACCGGGGCGGTGGTCCTCTCGCTGACGGCGCCGAGCCTCGCGGAATTCGCCATCCAGTTCTCCTCCTTCGAATATTTCTGGCTGGCCTGCCTCGGCCTCTCCTGCGCGGTGGTGATCTCCACCGGCTCGACGCTGAAAGGGTTCGTCTCGCTGCTTCTCGGGCTCTTCGTCGCGACCATCGGCATCGACATCACGGCCGGCTATCCGCGCTTCACCTTCGGCAGCGTGGAATTGATGGGCGGGGTGAGCTTCATCCCGGCGATGATCGGCATGTTCGCGATCTCGGAGGTGATCCGCTACGTCGCGTCCGACCGGCGCTCGATGAAGATCGACGGGCCGCAGCAGCAAAGCGGCGTCTTCAAGGGGCTCGGCCCGATCCTCTGGCGCTACAAGCTCAACATCGCGCGCGGCAGCGGCATCGGCGCCATCGTCGGCGTGCTTCCGGGCGCCGGGGCGGACATCGCCGCCTGGATCTCCTTCGCGATCTCCAAGCGCTTCTCGAAGGAGCCGGAGAAGTTCGGCGCCGGGCATCCGGAAGGGCTGACCGATTCCGGCGCGGCCAACAACGCGGCGCTCGCCGGCGCCTGGGTGCCCGCCACCGTCTTCGGCATTCCGGGCGACTCGATCACCGCCATCGTGATCGGCGTGCTCTACATGAAGGGGCTCAATCCGGGGCCGATGGTGTTCCTCAACAGCCCGGAGCTGATCTACGCGATCTTCCTGTCGTTCTTCGTGGCCAATCTGGCGCTGATCCCGCTCGGCTTCGTCGCGATCAAGTCGTCCCGCCGGCTGCTCTCGATCCCGCAGAGCATGCTGATGCCGATCATCCTGCTCTTCTGCATCGTCGGCGCCTTCGCCATCAACAACACGGTCTTCGGCGTCGGCCTGATGCTGGTCTTCGGGGTGATCGCCTGGGCGATGGAGGAGAACGGCTTTCCGGTGGCGCCGGCGATCCTCGGCATCGTGCTCGGGGCGATGCTGGAGGACAATTTCATGTCCTCGATGATCAAGGCGGACGGGGACCTGATGGGCTTCTTCTCCCGCCCGATCGCGGCGACGCTGGGGGTGGCGACGCTGCTGATCTGGGCGACGCCGCTCCTCCTGATGCTCTGGCGGCGGCTGCGGCGGCGGGGCGTCAGAAGCGCGTGAGCGTCACTCGCCTGCGTGCGGAGCAGGTTGGCGACGGTCGCGGAATGCCTTCAACGCCAGAAGAAGCACGACGACGATCGCGCCTCCGCCAATGAGGGTCAGAGAAAGCGCATCAACGTAGTCCATCATCAGCCTCCGTTTCAGCGAGCCGTATGACGATATGCGCGAAGCCGTGGATTACCAAGGCCGCGCCTGCAATTCGCCACTCAACCACGTCGATGTACGAGAAACCTTGACCGAGCACTAAGTCAGACAACGCCCCCGTACTGGAGTCCGTTCCAGCCGCCTTGAGATACTTCAGCGCGTCGAGGATCGGAACCGTGACCGAAAAACCGAATGCCGTTACCGCCACAAGGTTAAGCGACTGAGCGACTAGTCTTATATGTTCATTCCATCGAGAGGATGAAAGCTTTTCGGGCATCTGCCGCCACCAAGATCATCGACGTTCAATCAACTCGCGAAGTTCGTTTTCTCTGTGCCATGGAAGCGAAATGGGGCAAATTGCCGCATATCCGTCGATCCGAGACATCTAGGCCTTCTCCGCGAGGAACTTCCGGTTCCGCTCACGGAGCGCGGCGGCCGCGTCGTCGTAGAGGAAGGGGAGGAAGGCGAAGCGGCGGCCTTCGGTCACCCTGCTGACGGCGTGGAGGAGCGAGCAGGAGAAGACGACGGCGGCGCCCTTCGGCGGCTTGAAGCTGCGCCGGCCGTATTCCGGGAAGCTGAGTTCGCCCCCCTCGAATTCGTCGTTGAGATTGACCGAGGCGGCGAAGCGGCGGTGCGCGGTGCCCTTGGTCGTATTGTCCCGGTGCGGGCGGAAATGGCCTTCCTCGGCGGCGTCGTAGCAGGAGACGATGTAGCGCTCCATCCGCGTCACCGCGAACTGGTGCGCCTTCTGGATCTCCGGCACGACGCGGCGGACGAAGCGCTCCCGGATCGCGGCGAGAAGCGCCTCGTCCTCGATCTCGCAATCCCGCCGGCTCTTGAACCAGCGGTCGGTGACGCCGACCGTCTTGCCGCCCACGTCGCGCATGAAGCCGGATTCCCGACCGCCCTCCGCCTCGTAGAGCCCGACCAGCCGGTCGCAGAGCTCGGGCTCGAAGACGTCAGGGAGGAGGAGGACCGGCGCCTGAAGCTCCACCCCGGCGTAGCGGCCGGGGGGCGGCAGCTCCGCCATCGCCGCCAAGAGCGGCGCGGCGCCCTCGGGGCCGAGAAGGCCGGCGCGGGCGACGCGGAGCGTCGGGTCGAGGATCAGCCAGAAGCGGCGATAGGTCTCCGTCCCCTGCCCCTGCGCCCGCGGCAGCGCGCCATAGAGCCGGCTGACCGCAAGGTCATGGTCGAGGAAGTGGCGAAGGCCGGGGATGCGCTCGGCGATCCGCGCCTCGCGTTCGTCCGCCGGGTCCACCGAGACGCCGAAGAAGCTGGCGAAGCGGTCGTCGAAGAGATCCCGCCGCTCGGCGACGGCGTCGAGCATGGCGCGCATCGCCGGGTCGGCCGCCGAGCCGAAGAAGGCGAGCGCGATCCAGCGGCCCGCCGCCGTGTCGAAGGCGTAGCGCGGATTGCCCAGCGAGCGCTGGATGAAGTGCGGCGCTGGGTCGCCCCGCGTGAGATCAACTCGGTCGCTCATGCCCCTATCCCGCCACGGATCGCCCGCTCCGCGCAAGCTTCGACGCGCCGGAGGGCCGGCGCCGGCGCCTTCGGCACGGCCTCGAATGCGCCCGGATTACGCGAATCCACGCCAGATGGCGCACGCCGGGTTTGCGCCGCCGCGGAAGAAGAGTATTGATTCCAACAGCCGCAAACCGGCTTGGCCCCGCAGCGCCCGGGGCGAGGACCACGGGGGAGCCGACATGGCCAGCACGACCGAGGGCAAGCGCCCGCTATCTCCGCACCTGACCGTCTACCGCCTGCCGCTTGCAGCGAACATGTCGATCCTGCATCGCGCGTCGGGCTGCTTCATGGCGCTCTCGATGGCGCTGGTGGTCTGGTGGTTCCTTGGCGTCGCCGGCGGACCGGAATATTTCGCCTTCGTCGACGGCTGGGTGACGAGCTGGCTCGGCTTCCTCGTCCTGCTCGGCTCGGCGGCGGCGTTCTTCTACCACATGATGAACGGCATCCGGCATCTCTGGTGGGACACCGGCGGCGGCTTCGAACTCGACGCGGTGACGAAATCGGGCTTCGCGACGCTCGCCGCCGCGGCGCTGCTGACCCTCGTCATCCTGATCGTCGCGCTCTGAGGGAGGGAGAGATGAGCTTTCTGACCGACCGCGCGCGCGCCCACGGCCTCGGCTCCGCCAAGGACGGCACGCATCATTGGTGGAGCCAGCGGATCACAGCCATCGCGCTGGTTCCGCTCGGCCTTCTCTTCATCTTCCCCTTCGCCGGCGCGCTCGGGGACAGCTACGAGGAGGTCGTCGCGCTCTATCGCAGCCCCTGGCACGCGATCATCGCCGGGCTTTTCATCGCGGTGGGGTTCAATCACCTGCGCCTCGGCGTGCAGGTGGTGGTGGAGGACTATGTCCACGGCCCGATGCGGACCGTCACCCTGATCGCCAACACGCTCTTCTGCGCGTTCTTCGCCTTCGCCGGCATCTTCGCCGTCGGGAAGATCGCCTTCGGAGCCTGAGCCGCTGCAAACGAGGGACCGGACATGGCCGCCTACAACTTCATCGACCACGAATATGACGTCGTCGTCGTCGGCGCCGGCGGCGCGGGCCTGCGGGCGACGCTCGGCATGGCCGAGCAGGGGCTTTCGACCGCCTGCATCACCAAGGTCTTCCCGACCCGCTCCCACACCGTGGCGGCGCAGGGCGGCATCGCCGCGAGCCTGCGCAACATGGGGCCGGACCACTGGCAGTGGCACCTCTACGACACGGTGAAGGGCTCCGACTGGCTCGGCGACACCGACGCGATGGAATACCTCGCGCGGGAGGCGCCGAAGGCCGTCTACGAGCTTGAGCATTACGGCGTTCCGTTCTCCCGCACCGAGGACGGGCGGATCTATCAGCGGCCGTTCGGCGGCCACATGCAGAATTTCGGAGACGGCCCGCCGGTGCAGCGCACCTGCGCCGCGGCGGACCGGACCGGCCACGCGATCCTTCACACGCTCTATGGCCAGAGCCTGAAGAACAACGCGGAATTCTACATCGAGTATTTCGCGCTCGACCTCATCATGACCGAGGACGGCGTCTGCCAGGGCGTCGTCGCCTGGAAGCTCGACGACGGCACGATCCACCGCTTCTCGGCGAAGATGGTGGTGCTGGCGACGGGCGGCTACGGCCGCGCCTATTTCTCCGCCACCTCGGCCCATACCTGCACCGGCGACGGCGGCGGCATGGTGGCGCGCGCCGGCCTGCCGCTCCAGGACATGGAGTTCGTGCAGTTCCACCCGACCGGCATCTACGGCTCGGGCTGCCTCATCACCGAGGGCGCCCGCGGCGAGGGCGGCTATCTCGTCAATTCCGAGGGCGAGCGCTTCATGGAGCGGTATGCGCCCTCCGCGAAGGACCTCGCCTCCCGCGACGTCGTCTCGCGCTGCATGACGATGGAGATCCGCGAGGGTCGCGGCGTCGGGCCGGAGAAGGACCACATCCATCTCTACCTGAACCACCTGCCGCCCGAGACGCTGCACGAGCGGCTGCCCGGCATCTCCGAAAGCGCCAAGATCTTCGCCGGCGTGGACGTGACGAAGGAGCCGATCCCGGTTCTGCCGACGGTCCACTACAACATGGGCGGTATCCCCACGAACTACTGGGGCGAGGCGCTGAACCCGACCGCGGACGAGCCGGACCGGATCCAGCCCGGCCTGATGGCGGTGGGCGAGGCGGGCTGCGCCTCGGTCCACGGCGCCAACCGGCTCGGCTCCAACTCGCTGATCGACCTTGTGGTCTTTGGCCGCGCCGCGGCGATCAAGGCGGGCCAGGTGGTGAAGGCGGGCGAGCCGAACCGCCCGCTCAACGAGGCCTCGGTCGAGCGGGCGATGGATCGCTTCGACTGGGCGCGGAACGCCGGCGGCGCGGTGCCGACGGCCGATCTCCGGCTCGAGATGCAGCGGACCATGCAGCGCGACGCCGCGGTCTTCCGCACGTCGAAGACGCTGAAGGAAGGCTGCGACGCGATGGATGCGGTCTACGCCAAGCTGAAGGACCTCAAGGTCACCGACAAGACGCTGATCTGGAACACCGACCTGATGGAGACGCTGGAGCTCCTCAACCTCGCGCCGAACGCGATGGCGACCATCTACGGCGCCGAGGCGCGGCACGAGAGCCGGGGCGCCCACGCGCATGAGGACTTCCCGGATCGGGACGACGCCAACTGGCGCAAGCACACCATCGCCCATGTCGACGAGGCGACCGGCAAGGTCGACCTCACCTACCGGGGCGTGCATGTGGAGCCGCTTACTACACCGGAAGAAGGTGGCATCGACCCGAAAAAGATCGCTCCCAAAGCCCGGGTGTACTGAACTCGCAAAGTTCTGTTGACGAAAGCGGCCGTCCGCGACAGCCTTAATGGTTAACGAGGGCGCGCCGCAACTGTCCGCGGCCTGCTCGCCGGCGTTGCGAGGGGGCGACGGCGATGAGGGATGTCAGGGGGCGACTGCGCGCCTGGCGGGCCGAGGGCCCGCCCCGTTGCTCGTTACGCGCGGCGCGGCGCGAACGCCCGGCCCCCACGCTCCATCACGAGACCGGCGCGGGGGCCGGCGCCGCGCGTTCGCGCGCGCGCCGCGACGCGGTTGCGGTGGACCCGGCCTCCTGCTCCCGCCGCTTCGTCGGGCGAGCGGCGACGCACTCTCAAGGGATTGGCCACACGGCCTTCGCTTCCGGCCCGCGAGGCCGGGAGGGACCAAAGCCTGAACTTGCGCCGATCCCGGGTGCCGGCCGTTTCGCTGCGCCGCCCGCGGATCTGGCGAATGTGGCGGCGCGGAGGGCGCCGGGCGCGGCGATCGCCCGTCTCGACCGTTTTCCGCCGAGCCCGGCGATGGCGACCCGCGATCGGCGACGAAGCCCGCGGAAAGGGAGCGGCGCGCTCCTCAAGGCGCTGAGGACGCAGCGGGCGCGTCTGCTCTCTGACGCGGGGCGGGCGGGCCTCCTCTTCGTCACCGGGCTCGCCCCATCGAACGAGGGGCCGCCCCGCGCCCCTGGCCGGCCGGCGAAGACGTTGAAGAAGGTCGCGCGGGAGGCATGCGGGCGCGAAGCGCGCCACGACGTGTTCGACGGGACCTTCACCGCCGACGTTCTCGAAACCGCATGAACGGGGTTCCGCTCCCCCTCCGGCTCCGCGTCGTGGCGAGGGAGGGCGCGCGGGGCGAGGCGGCCCGCCACGCCGCGGCGATCGCGGCGGCGCTCCGGGTCGCGGGATGCGATGCGGAGCTTGTCGGTGCGGCGGGGCCGATCGGGCCGTCGCTCCAGCTTTTCGACCCCGCCATCGCGCAGCCCGAACCGGGCGGCCGCGCCATGCTCTGGGTCGTCTCGCACGCGGGCGCGGCGGCGGCGGCCCCGCTCGACCGGTACGACCATGTCTTCGCCGGCTCCGCCCGGCTCGCCGATGCGCTTTCGGGGAGGCTCGGCGCGCGGGTCTCGGTCCTGCCGCCGGCGACGGACCCGCGGCGGATGCGGCCCCGCTCGGACGCGATCGAGGCCGGGCTCCTCTTCGTCGGCGACGAACGGCCGGGCGGCCGGCCGGCGCTCGAGCTTGCGGTTCGGGAGCGGTTCGCGCCGGAAATCTGGGGCCGCGGCTGGGACGACCGCCGCGACCTCGCGCAGCTCCTCCGCGGCGAGGTGGTCTGCGAGGACGAGCTCGCCCGCCGCTACGCCGGGGCCTGGGCGGTGCTGCACGACACCGCCGAGGACGAGCGGCGCTTCGGCCTCCTGCCTGGCCGCGCGCTCGACGCGCTCGGCTGCGGGGCGCCGCTGATCCTGGACGAGGTGGCGGAGACGCCGGAGGCGCTGTTGCCCTGGATCCATGTCTGGCGGCGGCCGGAAGACTTCCGCGAGATGGTCGAAGCCGCTCTCGCCGAAGGGGAAATTCGCAGGGCGGCCCGCCGGGGGTTTGCATTGGAGGTCGCGTCGCGGCATTCTTTCGCCGTCCGCGCCGAGACCATACTCTCGAAGGCGCGGGAGATTCTGGGCTGACCGCCCGGCGCCGCCCGTCTGGCGCCCAGCAAGAAAGGTCGGGACGAAATGGTCGAGTTCGCGCTTCCCAAGAACTCCAAGATCACCAAGGGCAAGACCTGGCCGAAACCCGAGGGCGCGACCAACGTCCGCACCTTCAAGATCTATCGCTGGAACGAGGAATCGGGCGAGCTGCCGCGGATCGACACCTACTATGTCGACATGGACAAGTGCGGCCCGATGGTTCTGGACGCGCTCATCAAGATCAAGAACGAGATCGACCCGACGCTGACCTTCCGCCG
>CALFYQ010000426.1 GCA_937952085.1 uncultured Paracoccaceae bacterium
CCCGGCGTCGACACGCTCCTCGGCCCGGAGATGCGCTCCACCGGCGAGGTGATGGGCATCGACAAGAGCTTCGCCCGCGCCTTCCTCAAGAGCCAGATCGCCGCCGGCATCGCGCTGCCGACCTCGGGGCGCGTCTTCGTCTCGGTGAAGGACGCCGACAAGAAGATGATCCTTGAGGCGGCGCAACTGCTGGTCGGGGTCGGCTTCGAGATCGTCGCCACCTCGGGCACCGCGGCCTTCCTGAAGGAGGCCGGGCTCGCCTCGACACTGGTGAAGAAGGTCTATGAGGGCCGCCCGAACATCGTCGACATGATGAAGGACGGCGGCATCGCCCTCGTCTTCAACACGACCGACCTGCCGCAATCGATCAAGGACAGCGCCAGCCTCCGCGCCACGGCGCTGCAGATGCGGACGCCCTACTACACCACCGCGGCCGGGGCGCTGGCGGCGGCGCGCGCCATCGTCAACCGCCTCGAAGGCGAGATCGAGGTGGAGACGCTGCAGGCCTACGCGCGCGCATGAGCGGGCCGGAGCGGGTCTATGCGGTCGGCGACGTGCACGGGCAGCTGGAGAAGCTGCGCGCCGTGCACGAGGCGATCGAAGCGGACCTCGCGGACCGGCCGGTTCAGGAGCATGCCGTCGTCCATATCGGCGACTATGTGGACCGTGGGCCCCGCAGCGCGGGGGTGATCGACTTCCTCCGGACGGGCGGCGACGAGGGGCGCCCCTGGATCAACCTCCTCGGCAATCATGACCGGATGTTTCTCCGCTATCTCGCGGCGCCCGGCGGCCGGGATGCGAAGCTCCGCGAGGGGCTCTGGTGGCTGCATGACAATATCGGCGGGGTCGACACGCTCCGCTCCTACGGACTCGCGCTTCCCGACGGGTCGAGCGAGGAGCGGGGCGCGGCGCTCCACCGCGAGGCGCGGCTCAAGGTGCCGCCGCTCCACTTCGCCTTCCTGGCCGGGCTCCGCCGCTACTGGGCATGGCGCGGGTTCTATTTCGTCCATGCAGGCGTGAAGCCGGGCGTGCCTCTTTCGGAGCAGGTCGAGGACGACCTGATCTGGATCCGCAAGGAATTCCTCGAAAGCACGGCCGACCACGGCGCGGTGATCGTCCACGGCCACACGCCGGTGGACCGGGTGGAGGATCACGGCGTCCGCATCGCCATCGACACCGGCGCCGGCTATGGCGGTCCCCTCTCCTGCGTCGTCTTCGAGGATGGCCATGCGCGCGTGCTGGGCGGCCACGATCTCCGCTAGGCGCCTTGCGGCGGCGACGCGGCGGGCTAAGTCTCCGCCACTCGCCCGGTGAAGGAGGGGACCGTGGCCGTCACGCCCATCGAAGCGCTCGACCCGAATCTGGACATCTCCTCGCATGAGGGCCTTTCGACCGACCAGATGACTCGGGCGCGGCTCTCCTATCTGATCGCGCAGAACAATTCCCTCATCCAGCAGGTCCAGTTCGCGGACGCCAAGGCGGGGGCCCTCCTCGCGGTGATCGGGCTGGTGGCGACGCGAGGGCCCGGGCTTTCCGCGGCCGGAACGGCGGCGACGTTCGAAGGCGTCGCCATCTTCGCGCTCCATGCGGCGGTTCTGATCGCCTGCCTCGTCGTCCTCATTCCCCGCTTCGTCGGGCGGGATGCGCGGAAGGCGCTGGCGCGGCACGAGCTTTATTCCTGGCCTGCGCTGGTGACCGAAGACGCGGCGGACGACCATTACCCGAACTTTGCGCGAACGGCGGAGGCGAGCCAGCTCATCTTCTCCATCGCCCGCTCCAACCGGGCGATGGCTTCGATACTCCACCGGAAGTTCGCCTGGCTCAGAGTCGCCTTTCTGGTGGCGGGGGTCGATCTCGTCCTCCTCGCCGGCGCCGCGATCTTCGAATTCGCCTGACGAATGAGTTGCGTTCGCAACTCACCGAGCTAGGCTCTCCCGAAAACGGGGAGGACGTCATGCGCACCGAGGTCGCGATCATCGGCGGCGGTCCGGCGGGGCTTCTGCTCTCGCAGTTGCTG
The DNA here is from genome assembly GCA_937952085.1 of uncultured Paracoccaceae bacterium. Classification (GTDB taxonomy): domain Bacteria; phylum Pseudomonadota; class Alphaproteobacteria; order Rhodobacterales; family Rhodobacteraceae; genus Pikeienuella. Next base: position 2,018 of record CALFYQ010000426.1, read on the forward strand.
GCGCTGCGCGGGGTCGAGAACGTGGTGCTGGAACGGCGGCCGCGAGACTATGTGCTGAACCGGATTCGCGCCGGCGTGCTCGAATGGGGCGCAGTCGAGACGCTGCGGGAGGCCGGGCTCGGCGCCCGCATGGACCGCGAGGGGCACATCCATGACGGCGTCCACCTCTCGCTCCGCAACCGCGGCTTTCGCGTCCCCATCGCGGAGCTGACCGGAAAACCGGTGATGGTCTACGGCCAGACCGAGGTGACGAAGGACCTCTACGACGCCCGCGGCGCGGCGGTGATCGACGAGGTGGAGGCGGTGCGCATCCACGGAGTCGAGAACGAGGCGCCCTTCGTCACCTGGAAGAAGGACGGGGCGGAGCATCGGCTCGACTGCGCCTTCGTCGCCGGCTGCGACGGCTGGCACGGCGTCTCCCGCCGGACGATCCCGGACGAGGCGCTGGTGGAGCACGAGCGGGTCTATCCGTTCGGCTGGCTCGGGGTTCTGTCGGAGACGCGGCCGGTCGCGGACGAGCTGATCTATGCGAGCCACGAACGCGGCTTCGCGCTCTGCTCGATGCGAAACCTCCATCTCTCCCGCTACTACATCCAGGTGCCGGTGACAGAAGACCCGGGCGACTGGCCCGACGAGCGGTTCTGGGACGAGTTGCGGAGCCGCATCCCGGCCGACGCCGCCGCGCGGCTGGAGACCGGCCCCTCGATCGAGAAATCGGTGGCGCTGCTTCGCTCCTACGTGGCCGAGCCGATGCGCTGGGGCCGGCTGCTTCTCGCGGGGGACGCGGCGCATATCGTGCCGCCGACCGGGGCGAAAGGCCTCAACCTCGCGGTCGGCGACGTGCGCTATCTTTGCGAGGCGCTCACGCGGGCGCTGAAGGAAGGCGACATGCGGGGCGTCGAGACCTATTCGGAGCGAGCGCTCGCGCGGGTCTGGAAGGCGGAGCGGTTCTCCTGGTGGATGACCGCCCTCCTTCACAATTTCCCCGACGATACGGAGTTCGAACGGCGGATGAAGGCGGCGGAACTGGACTGGCTGGCGGAGTCGGAGACGGCGCAGCGGGCGATGGCGGAGAATTACGTGGGGCTCCCCTATTGAGCGCGGCCGAGGAAGCGGCGTTCCGCCCGATCGGCGACTGGAGCCGCGTCTCGCCCGATTATCGCGGCGCGCTGGTCATGCCGTTCGACCGGGAGGGCCGCGCGCTTCTCCAGTTGCGGGACCTGCACGCCCCGGTGCGGCCGGGCGAATGGGGCATGTTCGGCGGCGGCGTCGAGGGCGAGGAGACGCTGCGCGAAGCGGCGCTCCGGGAGTTCGAGGAAGAAACCGGCCTCAGGCTCAGGCCGGAGGCGCTCCACCCCTATATCCGCATCGTCTCTCCGACCTCGCGCCGGCGGCTCTTTCTCTATGTCTCGGCCTTCGAGGGATCGGCGGACCGGATCCGGCTCGGCGAAGGCGCCGGCTTCGCCTTCCTTCCGCCGGCCGAGGCGCTCCGCTTCGGGCTGGAGCCCGCGACGCGGCTCGCCCTCTCCACCTGGCTGGCGGCCCCCCTGCCCCTCTTCTAGACCGCCGGCGGCGCCGCGAGCCGCGCGGCCCGGCGCTCCAGCGCGATCACCGTCAGCCCGGCCGCGACGGTGACGAGGATGCCGAGCGCGGCGAGCCCGTCCGGCAGGTCTCCGAAGATCAGCCAGCCGAAGAAGGTGGCGAAGGGGATTTCGAGATATTGCATCGGCGCCAGCGTCGCCGAAGGCGCGAAGCGGAGGCTCCAGGTCATCAGGAGGTGTGCGAATGTGCCGACTAGCGCAGTGGCGAGGAGGAGCGCGGCCTCCCGCCCGTCCGGCATGACGAAGGCGAGATCGAAGCTGAGCCCGCCGAAAAGGAGCCAGAGCGCGACGAGCGCGGGCGTCGCCATCAACCCGGAAACGAGTTGCAGCGCCACCGCATCCACCTCCTTGGCGATGCTCCGCGTCATCATCATGAAGAGCGAGAAGATCAGCGCCACGGCGAGCGGCAAGAGCGCCGGCCAGCCGACCTCGGCGAAGCTAGGCTGCACCACCATCATCGTGCCGCCGAACCCCACCGCGCAGGCGACCAGGCGGCGCGGCCCGACCTCCTCCCCGAGGAAATACTTTCCGAGGAGGAGCATGATGAAGGGCATCACGAAGGCGATGGCCACCGCATCCGCCAGCGGCAGGTAGCGGAGCGCCGAGAAGAAGCAGCCGACGCCGAGGATGTGAAGCGCGGTCCGGATCGCCACCAGCCGCAGGAGCCGCCGCGGAAATGCGGCGAGCCCCCGCCAGGCGACAGGAGCCAGAACCAGCGCCTGCACCGCGAAGCGCGCCGTGAGGAGCGTGAGGAGCGGCAGCGTCTCGCCGAGCAGCTTCGCGATGGCGTCGCCCATCGGGGCGAACGCACAGAAGCCGAGCATCAGGAGGATGCCGAGAAGGG
>CALFYQ010000427.1 GCA_937952085.1 uncultured Paracoccaceae bacterium
AGGCCGACGCCCAGATGCGCCCGCCGCACCCCGCCGTCCAGTTGCCGGAACTTCTCGAAGATGCGCCGCCGCTCCTGCGGCGGAATGCCGGGGCCGGTATCCTCCACCTCGATGCGGAGCCTGTATCCGCCGGCGCCGTCCGGCGCGCCGCCGGCGCGGATCAGCACGTGGCCGGCCTCGGTGAACTTCACCGCGTTGCCGGCGAGATTGATCAGGATCTGCCGGATCCGCCCGGAATCGCCGACCAGAGCCGCCGGCAGCCCCGGTTCGAACTGCGTCAGCACGTCGAGCGGCCGGTCGCCGACCCGCGCCGCGACAAGGAGCGCGACATCCTCTATCAGGTCGACCACCGAGATCGGCTCGGACGAAAGCCGGACGCGCCCCGCCTCGATCTTCGCGAGATCGAGGATCTCGTCGATGATGCGCAGGAGCGCGTCGCCGGAGCCGCGCAGCACCGAGAGGTAACCCTTCTGCCGGTCGTCGAGCCGCGTGTGTTCGAGGAGCTCAGCCATGCCGAGCACGCCGTTCATCGGCGTGCGGATCTCGTGGCTCATGTTGGCGAGAAACTCGCTCTTGGCGCGGTCGGCCGCGGCGGCGCGCCGATTCGCCTCTTCGGTAAGCGCCTTGGCGGCGCGAAGCTGCTCCGCCTGCCGGATCAGCCGGTAGGAGACCGGGCCGGCGATGCACAAGGCGATGAGCGTCGTCTGCAGAAGATCAAGCGCCAGCCGCTCCGGCGCGAGGAGCCCGGTCGTCATCACGACCGCGATGTCGGCGGCGACGACGCAGGCCAGCGTCGTCAACGCCGTCCGCCCCCAAATCCCGCGCAACGCCATGTTCCCGCCCATGAGAGGGACATAGCGGCGCGGAGTTAATCGTCATCTAAGGCGCCTTCGAGGCGTCGATCACCTCAGGCCAATTCAAGAGGAGCCGAAGCGGTTATTTGTACAATGCAAATAAAATACTTGATGAAACGCGCGGATCTGGCGCCGCCGTCCGGCGATCAGCGGCGGCGAATGCCGAGCGGCTGGCCCAGTTCCTTCGGCCGCGGCACCGCGGCTTGCGCCGCGCGGAGGCGCGCGAAGCGGGCGAGCGCCCAGTCCGGATAGGGCGCGGCCTTCCGGCTTTCGAGATCGACGTTGATGCCGAGCGTCTCGTAGGTCGCCGCCTTCCTGCCGGTCCGGTCCGACCACATGGTGGCGAACTGGTGGAGCCGCTTCTCGTCGTGGTCGACCAGCAGAAACTCGACATGGAAGGGCTCGCCTTCCAGCAACTCGCCGACGAAACAGACCTGCGTCTGCAGCGCCATCGGCCCGAAACGGGAGCGCGCGACGAAGCTCTCGCCGACGCCGAGCCAGTTCTCGAAACAATCGTCCAGCGCCTTGTCGAACGCCACCGTGTAGAAGGCGACGTTCATGTGGCCGTTATAGTCGATCCATTCGGGCAGAACCTTCTGCTGGCCGAGCTTCAGCATGCCCTCCGGGAAGTCGGGTTCGGGGCAGGAGGGGGAGAAGTCTCGCATCTGCAGCTCCGTGATCGGCTCGCACTCGGGATAGACGAGCCCGGGCGCCGCGCCAAGCGGGCTTTCCCCTCCCCGCGCTTCGCGCTAACGCTCCGGCGAAACGGAGGAAACCGACATGAGCGTCGAGAACGCCATCGCCCGCATCCGCGACCTGATCGGGGAGCGGCTCTCCACCTCGCCCTCGGTGCGCGATCTCCACGGCCAGAACGAAAGCTATTTCACCCCGGTGCCGCCCGACGCGGTGGCCTTCCCGCGCACGACCGAGGAAGTCTCGGCGATCGTAAAGATCTGCGCGGACGAGCTTTGCCCGATCGTCCCCTGGGGAACCGGCACCTCGCTCGAAGGCCACGCGGTCGCATTCAACGGCGGCGTCAGCCTCGACATGTCGGAGATGAACAGGGTCCTCGAGATTCACCAGGAGGACATGGACGCCGTGGTCCAGCCCGGCGTCACCCGCGAACAGCTCAACGAGGAGCTTCGCGCCACCGGGCTCTTCTTCCCGGTCGATCCCGGCGCCAACGCCTCGCTCGGCGGCATGGCGGCGACCCGCGCCTCCGGCACCACCGCGGTTCGCTATGGCACGATGCGCGAAAACGTCATGGCCCTCGAAGTGGTGCTGGCCGACGGGCGGATCATCCGCACCGGCTCGCGCGCCCGGAAATCGTCGGCGGGCTACGATCTCACCAGGCTCATCGTCGGCTCCGAGGGCACGCTCGGCATCATCACCGAGCTCACCGTGCGCCTTCAGGGCCAGCCCGAAAGCGTCACCGCCGCGGTCTGCGCCTTCCCGAGCCTCGACGCCGCGGTCAACACCGTGATCCAGACGATCCAGATGGCCGTGCCGATGGCCCGGATCGAGATCGTCGATCCGGTGTCGATCCGCGCCGTCAACATCTCGGGCGGCATGAACCTGCCGGAGAAGCCGCATCTCTTCGTGGAGTTCCACGGCTCGGAGGCCGGCGCGAAGGAGCAGGCGGAAACCTTCGGCGAGATCGCCGCGGAATTCGGCTGCGAGGGCTTCAAATGGTCCGCCGACGCCGATGAACGGAAGCGCCTCTGGCACGCGCGGCACAATTTCTACTACGCGTCGCTGAAGCTGAAGCCGGGCTGCCGCGCGCTTTCCACCGATGTCTGCGTGCCGATCTCCCGGCTCGCCGAGGCGCTCCTCGAAACCTCGAAGGAGATCGAGGAGGCCGGCGTCATGGCCCCGATCATCGGCCATGTCGGCGACGGCAACTTCCATGTCGGCTTCCTGATCGACCCGAAGAAGCCCGAAGAGCTGGAGGAGGCGAAGCGCCTCACCCACTCCATGAATCGCCGCGCCCTCCGCCTCGGCGGCACGGTGACGGGCGAGCACGGCGTCGGCGTCGGCAAGAAGCGCTATATGACCGAGGAGCACGGCGAGGGCTACGCCGTGATGGCCGAGATCAAGCGCGCGCTCGACCCGAAGAACATCCTCAACCCTGGCAAGGTGGTCGAGGTGAACTGAGCGGCGGGTCTCAAGGCGTGGATGGCTGCGGCAATCGCGAGGCGTCGCCCGCCGAGGGTGCAGCGGTTGCTCGACGATTGCCGCAGGCTGGAACGCGCCGGCCAAGACGAGATCTTCATCCGCGAGGCGCTTCGGCGGCGCTGCGGAACGCCCCACGCTGATCTGACGGAGATCTTCGAGATCCGGCCGCGCGCGGGTGAGTCGCATCGAGACGGGCCGGCGCGTGGCGCCGAACCGGCCCCTGGGTTCCGACTGTCTGACGGCAGGCAGGAATCGCGGCCTCTCGCGCGAACGAGCCGCCGAACGGGTCGCCCGCGCAGCGCAGACCCGAGCGACCCTCGGGGGCGAGCGAGACAAGGATTGACGGCGAACCGGCGCGAAACCCCGACGCAACGTCACCCCGCCGGCGTGACGAAAGTCTCGTGCGGTGTTGACAAACCGCACCCAGATCGGCCCTGACGAACCTCAGGACGACCATCATGAACGCCAGACATCTCCGCGCCGCGCTGTCGGCCCTCGCCCTCCTCGCGCTTGCGCCCTTCGGCGCCGGGGCCGCGGAGCGCGCCGGCGAAGTGCTGAAGGCGCAGCCCGACGCCTTCCAGAAGGCCGGTTTCGCCGGCGTCGCGCTCGGACGCGGCTCCACCATCTTCCGGGACGCCACCGTCTACACCAAGCGCTACGGCACGGCCGAGATCCGGCTGGACGACGACACCCAGCTGATGATCGGCCCCGACGCCTCCATCGTCATCGACCAGTACGTCTATGGCGGCGGCGGGGCGACGCTGGCGATGCGGCTCGGCAAGGGCGCGTTGCGAGTCATCAGCGGCGACCTTCGCAAGGAGGAGACGAGCTTTCGCACCGAGGTCGCCACGATCGGCGTCCGCGGCACTCAGTTCTGGCTCGATGTCGACACGCCCGGCATTACGCGGCTCTGGGTGGACGAGGGCACCGTGATCGCCCGCCCGGTGGATGCCGACCGGGACTTCATCTTCCACGAGCCGGTCTACGCCGAGTGCAACCGGGTGACCTGCCGCGAGACCTGGCCGCCGCCCCGGCCGATCGTCTACCCGCACGATCCGCGCCCGCGGAAGTGATCGCCGCGGACGTGATCGAGGTCACGGACGCATCACGCCCGATCCGCGAGAATGCCGCGCCCGTCGCCCCGATGCGGCGGCGGGGACATCGGGAAAGGGGGCCGTCATGGCCACGAAACGCCTCGCCGCGACTGCGGCGCTCCTCGCCATCCTCGCCGCGCCGGCGTCGGCGCAACTCGCCGGCCGCGCCACCGCGGTGCAGCCGGACGCGCTGCAGGCGATCGGTCCGGTCGGCCAGCCGGTTTCGGTTGGCGACGAGATCCTGAAGCAGGCGCGCGTCTACACGAAGCAATACGGCACGATGGAGATCAAGCTGGAGGACGGCACGATGCTGACTGTCGCGCCGAACGCCTCTCTCGTGATCGACGACTATGTCTTCGCCGGGCCGAGCCGTCCGGGCCGCCTCGCCCTCAGCCTCGCGCGGGGCGCGATGCGGGTGGCGAGCGGGCGGATGCCCTCGGAGGCCGTCGCCATCAACACGCCGACCGCGACGATCGGCGTCCGCGGCACCGCCTTCTGGCTCGACGCGGCGCCCGATGCGGTGAGAATCTGGGTGACGGAGGGCACGGTGACGGCCGCCCCGACCGGAACCGCGGAGACCTACGCCTTCGACGCCCCGGCCTTCGCCACCTGCTCCGCCACCGGCTGCGAGCGGGGCGACGCGCCGGCGCTTCCCACCGTCAACCCGCTCGGCGGCGGCGGCTCGGCCGGGATCGGCGGCGCCGGCGAAGACCTCGATGAGCGCGACGATTTCCACGAAGGCCTCTTCTGACCCGTCGCCCGGTGGCGCCTCCGGCTCCGATGCGCTAACGGGGCCGGAGGCGTAGGACGGGGCGCGAGGCGCGGATGAGCTTCTTCGGCAAGCTGAAGGACCGGCTGTTCAAGTCGTCCTCGAAGCTCGACGAGGGCGTGGCCGCGCTCGTCGAGGCGAAGCCGGAGACGGCGCCGCCCGCCGGGGAGAAGGCGGCCGATGCGCCGAAGGCCGGGCTCGGCGCCCGCCTCGCCGCCGCCGTCACCGGCCGCCCCGCCGAGGGCCGCGTGCTCGACGACGACATGCTCGCCGAGCTGGAAGAATTGCTGATCCAGGCCGATCTCGGGGTGGAGACCTCGATGCGCGTCGCCGCGACGATGGCGGAGGGCCGCTTCGGCAGGCGGCTCGGCGCGGCGGAGGTGAAGGCGGCCCTCGCCGCCGAGCTGGCGCGCATCCTCGAGCCGGTGGCCCGCCCCCTCGCCCTCAAGCCGGCCAAGCCGCAGGTCGTCCTCGTCGTAGGCGTCAACGGCTCCGGCAAGACGACGACGATCGGCAAGCTGGCGAGCCAGCTTCGCGCCGCCGGCAAGAAGGTGGTGATCGCCGCCGGCGACACGTTCCGCGCCGCGGCGGTCGAACAGCTCCAGATCTGGGGCGAGCGGGCCGGCGTGCCGGTGATGACCGCGCCCGAGGGCTCGGACCCCGCCTCCCTCGCCTTCGACGCCCTCGCCCGCGCCGAGGCGGAGGGCGCGGACCTCCTCCTCATCGACACCGCCGGCCGGCTCCAGAACCGCGCCGACCTGATGCAGGAGCTGGAAAAGATCGTCCGCGTCATCCGCAAGCGCGCGCCCGACGCGCCGCATGACGTGCTCCTCGTCCTCGACGCCACGACGGGGCAGAACGCGCTCAACCAGGTCGAGATCTTCCGCAAGATCGCCAACGTCACCGGCCTCGTGATGACCAAGCTCGACGGCACCGCGAAGGGCGGCGTCCTCGTCGCGCTGGCGGATCGGTTCGGCCTGCCGATCCACGCCATCGGCGTCGGCGAGCAGATCGACGACCTCTCGCCTTTCGACCCCGAGGAATTCGCCGCCGCCCTCACCGGCGCGGCGCGCTGAGAGGCCCGCGCCGGCCGCCTCGTTTCGCGCAGCCGCGCCCGCGGCGTCGTCCCGGCGCCGAAACCGGGCGGCGAACGCGTCCGAACCCTTCGCAAGAGGCGGCTGCGCCTGCCGCAGGGCGCGCTACGCGCCGAAGCGCGCGCCGATGATCGTTCCATTGACGCCACGGCACTGGCGCCAGCGCGAGACCGGCTCCGCCTTCGCGGTGAACGCCGGAATCGAGACCTTGGACGTGGCGTTGCTTTCCGGCGCCCCGGAAACGGTCCACACGCCCTCCGCCAGCGGCGTCGGGCAAAAGATTGTCCGCTGCCCCGAATGCCGGGTCGCGCTCTTGAGCCACTATCCGCAACTCGGCGCGCTTCTCGCCTTCGTGCGGGTCGGGACACTCGACATGCCCTCTCTCTGCCCGCCCGACGCCCACATCTTCACTTCGACGCGGCAAAGCTGGTTCGAGCTTCCGGCCGGGGCGCCCCGCTTCGACGAATTCTACGAGGCTGCCGACCGCGCGGCGCTCTACGGGGAGGACGGGGCCGCACGGCTGGGGGCGTTGATCGCGATGAAGCGGGCGGCCGGATAGGCGCCTATGCGTTGGCGCGGCTTAATGTAGCTTGAGCGGCCGACTCATCGGCAGCTTGTTCCGCCGCACCTCAGTCTTAAGGTGCGGCTTCGCCATCTCTCCCGGCCCGTGTGACCAACACGGGCCGCGCCCGCCCCTCCCCGCGGGCGGGCGCCCCTGGCTGTCACGCGGGGCACCGCCCGAGGTCGGGGCGACGCGATAATGCGCCCATCACCGGCGCTCCGGGCGCCCACCCAGGGGCGGCCGCGCTCCTCCGCGCGTCGTTCGGCCGCGGCGCAGGGAACCGCGGGAGACCCCAACCGCACTGCCACCGCCGCCGTCGGGAGTTGCAGCCCTCCCGGATTCCGTTCTATCGCTGTTCCAAAGGTTAACGGCCGCGCGGTCTGGCGTGATCGCGGCGCGCGCCCCTAGCCGGGCGCATCGCCGCCGGCGGAGACAGGCTTTCATGGGCGCCTTCCGGTTCGTCCACAGCTCCGATCTGCATCTCGGCCGCGGCTTCGCGGCGATGCCGCAGGATATCCGCCACCGGCTGACCGAGGCGCGCCACGGCGCGATCTCCCGCCTGGCCGGCGCCGCGCGGGCGGCCGGCGCGGCGCATGTGCTGGTCGCCGGAGACATCTTCGACAGCGAAACCCCGTCGGACGCGGTCTGGCGCCAGGCGCTGACCGCCATGGCGGCGGACCCCGCCATCGAATGGCTCCTCCTTCCCGGCAATCATGACAGCCTCGCCGCCGAGGCGCTCTGGGAGCGGCTGGTCCGCGCCGCGCCGCCGAACGTCCGCGCCCTCGTCGCCGCCGAACCGATCGAACTCGCGCTCGGCGCGGTCCTCCTCCCCGCCCCGACGCCGCGCCGACGCCCGGGCCGCGACCCGACCGAATGGATGGACGAAGCCGTCACGCCCGAAGGCGCGCTCCGAATCGGCCTCGCGCACGGCCCGGTGCAGGATTTCGGCGAGGGAACCGAGCGCGATGTGATCGCGCCTGACCGCGCGGCGCGCGCCGGCCTCGCCTATCTCGCGCTCGGGGACTGGCACGGCGCCGTCGAGATCGACCGGCGCACCTGGTATTCCGGCGCGCCGGAGCGCGACCGCTTCCGCCATGCCGGGCGCGGCCTCTGCCTCTCGGTCGCGCTCGAAGGCGCGGGCGCGCCGCCCGTCGTCCATCAGGTCGAAACCGGAATCTTCGACTGGCGCGAGGCCGAGACCCCGCTCCTCCCCGGCGAGCCGCCGACGCCCGCGCTCGAAGCGCATTTCCCCCCGCCCGCCGAGCGACGGAACGCGCTCCTCAAGCTCCGCGCGACGGGGCGCACCAGCCTTTCCGCCCGCGCGGCGCTGATCGAGGCGGCGGAGGCCGCCGCGCCCGAATTCGGCTTCTTCGCGCTCGACGACGCGGCGCTGGAGATCGAGGTGGAGCCCGAAGACCTCGACGAGATCGACCGCGGCGGCGCCCTCCGCACCGCCGCCGAAGCGCTCCGCGCCGAGGCGGAGACCGGCGACGAGGAGGCGCGCGCCGTCGCCCGCGCCGCGCTCTCCCTCCTTCACACCATCCTGCGGCGGGAGGCGGCGTGAAGCTCCTCTCGATCCGCCTCGAGGAGGTCCGCCGCTTCGCCGCGCCGGTGGAGGTGACGGGCCTCGGCCCCGGCCTCAACCTCCTCGCCGCGCCGAACGAGAGCGGCAAGTCCACGCTCTTCGACGCCCTCCGCGCCGTCTTCCTCACGCCGCACCGGAGCCGCGCCGCGGAGGCGCGCAAGCTCCGTCCGCTTTCCGGCGGGGCCCCCTCCGTCACCGTAGAGATCGAGACCGAGGAGGGCCGTTTCGCCGTCTTCAAGCGCTGGTTCTCCAGCCCCGCCGCCGAGATCCGCCAGGGCGGGCGGGTGATCGCCCGCGCCGACGAGGCCGAGGCCTGGATCGACCGGCTGACCGGCGGCCCGGAAGGCGGCCCGGCCGGGCTCATATGGGTCAGCCAGGGCGGCGCCGCGCTCGACCCGAAGGACGAGGCCGCGCGCGACCTTCGGCGCGACCTTCTCTCCTCCGTCGCCGGCGAGGTGGAGACGATGACTGGCGGGCGCCGGATGGACCGCGCCCGCGCCCGCGTCGCCGAGGCGCTGGCCGAATACGTCACCGATACCGGCCGGCCGAAGCAGGGCGGCCGCTGGAAGGCGGCGATCGACCTCGCCGCCGCGCTCGAAGCCGAGGCGGCGACGCTCGCCGGCCAGCGGGACCGGCTCCGCGCCGCGCTCGACCGGCGCCGCGCGGCGCGCAGGGAACGGGCCGAACTCGCCCAGCCGGAGGCGGTCGCCGCCCGCCGCGCCGCGCTCGAAGCCGCGCGGGCGGCGCTCGAAGCGGCGGAACGCCAGGCCGAACGGCTCGAAGCGGCGGAAGGGGCCGAACGCCTCGCCGCACTCTCCCTCGAGAACGACCGCGCCGCGCTGAAGCGCCTCAAGGACGCGCGGGGCGAGCTTAGCGAGGCCGCGGCGGAGGCGGAAACGGCCGAGGCCGGCCACGCCGCCGCCCAAATGTCGGCGCGCGGGGCGGAGACCGCCCATGCCGAAGCGCGGGCCGCCGCCGAGGCGGCCGAGGCGGCGCTCGCCGAGGCGCAGGCGCGGCTCCTCCGCGCCCACCGCGCCGGCATGGCCGACCGGATCCGTGAGCGCCGGGCGGAGATCGCGAAGCGGATCGACGACGCCGAGTCGGCGCGGGCCACGCTCGAAGCCGCCCGCGCCGAGGCGCGGACCGGCCCCGACGCGAAGGCGCTCCGCCGAATCGAGCAGGCGGCGGAGACCGCCCGGCTCCGCCGCGCCGCCTTCGAGCGCGAGGCGGCGGCGGTGACGATGGAATACGAGCCGGGCGCCGAGGGCGGCGTCACGCTCGACGGCGCGCCGCTGCCACCGGGTGCCCGGACGCCCGTCCCCGGCGGCGCCGTCCTTGCGCTCCGCGGCCTCGGCCGGCTCACCGTCCATCCCGGCGCCGGGGCGGACGAGGGCGCGGCCCGCGCGGCAGAACGGGCGCTCGCCGAGGCGCTGAAGGACGCCGCAGCCGAAAGCGCCGCCGACGCCGCCGTCGCCCATGCTCGCCGCGACGCGGCGGAGCGACGCGCGGCGGAGGCCGAAACCCGTCTCTCGGTCATCGCCCCGGAGGGGATCGCCAAGCTCCGCGAGGCGCTCGCCGCCCTGCCCGAGCCAGAGGCGCTGGCGGCGGAGGCGCTCGACGCCGCGGCGGCGGAACAGGCGGCGGAGGCGGCCGGCGCGGCGCGGGAGGCGGCCGCCAGGGCGCTCGCCGATGCCGCCCGCCGGGCCCGCGACGAGGCGGCCGCGCTCGCCCGCGCCCATGCCGCCGCCGAGAGCGCCGCGGCGCGGAAAGCCCGGGCCGAAACCGCGCTGGCGGCGCTCGAGCCTGGCGACGAGGCGGAGATGGCGGCGCGGATCGCGGCCGGCGCCGCGCGGCTCGACGCCGCCGCGCGGGACCGCGCCCGCCTCGCCGAAGCCGCCCCCGACCGGGCCGCCGCGAGGGCGGAGCTGTCCCGCGCCGAAGGGGCGGCGACGAACGCGGAGCGGGATCTCGGCCAGCTCGCCGAGGAGATCGCCCGGCTCGACGGCGAGGTCGACACGATCTCCGGCCAGGCGGTGGAGGAGCGGCTGGCCGAGGCGGAGGCCCGTCTCGGCGCGGCGCGCGAGGCGGAGGCGCGGCTCGGCTTCGAGGTGAAGGCGCTCCGCCGGCTCGACGGGGCCCTCGCCGAGGCCCGCGCCGCGGCGCGCGACCGCTGGCTGGAGCCGGTCTCGGCCGAGCTTCGCCCGCTCCTCCGCCTCCTCTGGCCGGGCGCCGAACTCCGCCTCGACGACGAGACCGTCCTCCCCGCCGCGCTCAGCCGATCGGGCGCGGAGGAGCCCTTCGAGCTTCTCTCCGGCGGCGCGCAGGAGCAGGTGGCGATCCTCGTCCGCCTCGCCTTCGCCCGACTCCTCGCCGCGTCCGGCCGAAGCGCCCCGGTGATCCTCGACGACGCCCTCGTCCATTCCGACGACGAGCGGATCGAGGCGATGTTCCGCGCCCTCCACCGGCAGTCCGACGCGGCGCAGATCCTCGTCCTCACCTGCCGCAGCCGCGCCTTCCGCGCCCTCGGCGCCCGGACCGTCTCGTTCGCGGCCGCCTCGCCGCGCTGAAGTTGATCGACGCCGCGCGCCCGACCGCATAGGCTCCGCCGAAACGCCCGCGCCACACGGGCGATGCGAGGGAGCGGGCGATGCCGGGCCCAGTTCATGCCCCAGCCTGAAGCCGCGCCAGCGGCGCGCCGTCGCACCTCGCCGCCGCGCGCGACGGAGCCGGACCGGGCGCGCGTTGGTCCGTCGCCTTCGTCACGAATCGGAGAACCGGAATGACCCGCGCCGCCCCCGTCGCCTACCTCGCCATGCAGAAGCGCCTGCACTGGCTCGTCGTGATCCTTCTCGCGCTCCAGTATTTCGTTTTCGACGGGATGGGGCGGCCGTTCCGCACCGCCATCGAGACCGGAATCGCGCCCTATGACCTGACGCCCGTCGTCCATATCGGCATCGGCTTCGCGGTTCTCCTCCTCGCGCTCTGGCGGATCGGGCTGCGGCTGAGCCACGGCGCGCCCGAAGCGCCCGCGGCGGAGCCTCCGCTCTTCGCCAAGGCGGCGAAATGGGCCCATGCGGCGATCTACGCGCTGCTGATCGGTCTGCCGATCGGCGGCGCCGTCGCCTGGTTCGCCGGCCTCAAGCAATTCGGCGAAGTCCACGAGGTGGCGACCAATATCCTCCTGGCCATCGTCATCCTCCATGTCGCCGCCGCGCTCGTCCATCACTTCTGGTGGCGGACGGACGTGCTTCGGCGGATGATCTGAGCGCGGGGCGCCTTCCGCCGGCCGCCCTGTTCCGCCGCCGCGGCCCGTCCGCGGCGCATCCCTCGCCGGCGGACGACCGAGGGAAGGCCCCGCAAGATGAACGCGCTTGCACGTTTCGAACCGCTCGCCCGCTCGATCTTCCGGATCATGGCGGGCCTGCTGCTCCTGCAGCACGGCACGACGAAGGTGCTCGACTTCCCGGAAAGCCAGATGAGCGCCGTGCCGCTGACGACGCCGGCCGGGATCGCCGGCGTGATCGAGCTTGTCTTCGGCGCGCTGCTGGTGGTCGGCCTCTTCTCGCGCTTGTCCGCCTTCATCCTCAGCGGGCTTACGGCGGCGGCCTATTTCATGGTCCATGCGCCGCAGGGTTTCTTTCCGCTGCTGAACGGCGGCGAACTGGCGGCGCTCTACTGTTTCGGCTTCCTCTATCTCGCCGCGGGCGGGCCGGGGCCGATCTCGGTGGATGCGGCGCGCGGCAAGCGCTGAAAGGGAGAGCGGGATGGGCGTGGTCGTCACGAAGATCGAACGGGCCGAAAAGGCGGTGATCGCGGCGCTGGCCGAGGCCGGCGTCGCCACCGTGCACGAGGCGCAGGGGCGGACCGGGCTGATGCGGTCCTACATGCGGCCGATCTGGCCCGGCGCGCGGATCGGCGGCTCGGCGGTGACGATCTCCGCCCCGCCGGGCGACAACTGGATGCTGCATGTCGCCATCGAGCAGCTTTCCGAGGGCGACGTGCTGGTGCTCGCCCCCACCTCGCCCTGCGAGGACGGCTATTTCGGCGACCTTCTCGCCACCTCGGCGATGGCCCGCGGCTGCCCCGCCCTCATCATCGACGCCGGCGTGCGCGACGTGCGGGACCTGAAGGAGATGGGCTTCCCGGTCTGGTCGAAATGCGTCTCGGCGCAGGGCACGGTGAAGGAGACGCTGGGCTCGGTGAACGTGCCGGTGGTCTGCGCCGGCGCGGCGGTGAACCCGGGCGACGTGATCCTCGCCGACGACGACGGCGTCTGCGTCGTCCCCCGCGTCTCGGCGCCCGCAACGCTGAAGGCCGCCGAGGCGCGGCTCGCGGCGGAGGAGGAGAAGCGCCAGAGGCTCGCCGCCGGCGAGATGGGGCTGGATCTCTACGACATGCGCGGGAAGCTGGCGGCGAAGGGCTTCAAATACGTCTGATCGGGCGCGCCAATCGCCGGCCTTCCAGCCCGACATGTCGATGTCGGCCATCTACGGCGGCGCACCTGACCAACCCTCCCGCCCGGGCGACCGGCCCGGGCCGCGCCCGACCCTCCCCCCGGGAGGGCGCGTTGGCGATGTCGAAAGCCGCTCAGCCGTCGTCCGGGGCTTCAGGGATTAGCCGCCCATATCACGCCGACCACGCGCCCGCCCAGGGTCTGGCGCGGCCCTCTTCGCCAAGCGCATAGGCCGTTGAGAAAGACATTCCAAATATGGAATATTAAATGAAAAACAACCACTTACCCTCGGATTCAACCTTGAATCACGCCGCCGCCGCCAGTCGCTGCGGCGGATGCGCCGCGCTCACCCCGGCCGCCTCCAGCGCCTCCGCCGCGGCGAGGCAGCGCGCCTCCCGCCAGGGCGGCGCGACGAGCTGAACCCCGATCGGCATCGACCCCGGCGCGAAGACAGGCGCGGTCGCCACCGGCAGGCCGATGCAGGAGAAAGGCTGCGCCAGAAGCCCGAGGCTCGGCCGGAGCGGATGGCTCCGCCCGTCGAGCTCGATCTCCTTCGCGCCGATCTCGGGCGCCGGGCACGGCGTCGCCGGAACGAGGAGGAGATCGAACGAACGGAACGCCTCCAGCGCCCGCTCCAGCCACCAGCGCCGCACAAGCTGCGCCCGCGCCACCCAGGCCGCCGGCAGGAGCGCGCCGGCCAGGAACCGGTGCCGCGTGTCCGGGTCGAAATCGGCGGCGCGGGCGCGAAGCCGCGGCAGGTGGAAGGCCGCGCTCTCGGCGTTGGTGATGAGATAGGCGGCGGCACGGCCAAGCTCCGCCTCGTCCAGCGTCAGCGCCTCGACATGCGCGCCCGCCTCGGAGAGAGCCAGCGCGGCGCGGGCCTGCGCCTCCCGCGCCGCCGGCCCGCTCATCCGGCGGAACCAGCCCTGGAGAAGCCCGACGCGGAGCCCCTTCACCCCAGCGCGGAGGCCGAGCGCGGCCCGCGCGCCGTCTCGCCGTTCTTCATCCCGAGCGTCATGCTCAACGTTGTCTCGGCCCTCGTCAGCATGCGGTACGGCCTGCTCGGGCCGAGCTACAACATCGCGAGCGCCTGCGCGACCGGCACCCACTCCGTCGCGACGAGCGC